>JBHOTF010000027.1:0-33707 GCA_042584005.1 Bacteroidota bacterium | reverse complement strand
AAGCCATTGGTGATTATATCCACAGTAAGGGATTGAAATTTGGTATTTACGAATGTAGAGGATACCTCACCTGTCAGAGGTTGCCGGGGAGTTTTGAACATGAAGAGATCGACATGAGAACATTCTCAGAATGGGGAGTTGATTATATAAAACTGGATGCCTGTTATGCTGAGAAGAATGGCCGCCTGACAACTGAAGACCTGCAGATTTATAAAGACGCCATAGAAAAAACCGGTCGTCCAATGATATTAAGTATTTCCGATTTTGGCAATGGTGCCTGGGTTTGGGGCGGTAAAAATTATGGACAGTTGTGGCGTACTTCTTACGATATATATCCCTGGATTGAAAATGTATATCATCATGCTGAAACTTCTGGTGGAGATCTTCGAATTCATCCTGCTTTTAATGGCTTATGGCAGTTCGCCGGCCCGGGATATTGGAACGATCCCGATATGCTTGAGATTGGAAATCTGAAATCAGAAATGGAGGATAAGATACACATGAGCCTGTGGTGCATGCTGGCTTCACCTCTTATGGCAGGAAATGATTTGCGAAATATGTCTGACACAGTAACCAAGGTCCTAACCGCATCTGAGGTCATTGCTGTTAACCAGGACCCTCGGGGACACCAGGGATATAAGATATTTGACAACGGTAAACAAATCATTTACAACAAGCCACTGAATGATGGCACTACTGCCGTATTATTATTTAATAAAGATACTATTCCGGCAGATATCACGGTGAAATGGGATCAGATTGGCTTATCAGGCAAACAATTGGTTCGGGATCTTTGGGCTGAGAAAAATTTGGGTAAATTCACTGATGGATTTACTGCCAGAAATCTTCCGGAGCATGGACAATACCTCATAAAAGTGGGTAAACCGGGTTCTCTGCTAATTCCAGGTCCTGATCCCGTACCTGAAGAACAATATATCGCAACAAAAAATGGATTTAGCTATCTGAGTGATCTGTATTATATGATGAAATACGGGCCAGCCCCTTCTTACGATCAGAATCCTCAGGGTGAGCCAATTAATATTCAAGGCATAAAATATGACAAGGGGTTATCTTGTCAAAACGGCAGCATACTGATATATAAACTTGCCGGTAATTCAAACCGCTTCCGGGCCATGGTTGGCCTTGATAATGCATATAAAGGTTTGGGAACAGGACGCTTCAGAGTGCTAAATGAGGATGCTTTTGGTGGTCATGTATTATATGACAGTGGAGTGATGAGCAAGGATTCTACTGCGAAGCAGATTGATATTGATGTACGAAATTTGGATTGTCTCTTTCTGAAATTTGATGGAAAGGAAACAACAGGTAATTGGGGAAATGCGAGGTTGGTTGGAAGCTGGGATTCACATAGAGTTACATACCAAACCGAATATATCGACAGCATTATTAAACAAACAGAATTGATTCCTATCCGGGTAAATGGAGATAAAAATAACCGGATAAACATTGTAATTATAAATCGATGGGAGAAGCGGGATGAGCGCCCATATAATAATCCAGGTATGCGCAAAGAATTTCTGGAGGATATCAATAGATCTATGCTGGCTGCATTCACTCCGGGCGATCCGGCTGCCCAGACAGCCTATGCCAATTATCAGCAGTTCTTCAATTTATATGCACTTTGGTGGCCTGGAATTCCAGAATGGAGAAATGGAGTTGAAACGGATCTGATAGATGCCATAAGGGACAGATTATTTCTACCCTGGAAAAATGAACACACAGCTTGGGTAACATTTCTTATCATGCCAAACAGGGATGGAGGAGGAGGAGGAGCTGCAAGAAACCTTGAAGACAGAGTAGGTAATGCAGTGATTGTAGGAAATGCTATTGGTAAAATGCTTCATGAAATATCACATACATGTACTTCAATTGGAGATGAATACACAGCAGCCGCAACAGGTACAAATGCAAGTCCAACCTATACAGCCTCACTGGAATATGAGAGGGATAAGATTAAATGGAAAGCATGGATTGATCCGGAAACTCCTTTGCCAACCCCTTACATCAGTAAATATATTGATAAGATTGGAGCTTTTGAAGGATCCCAATATCATCTCACAAACTATTTTCGCCCGAGTGCACAGGGATGTATTATGGGTGCAGGAGTTTTTGATAATACTGAAGAAATGTGTGCCATTTGCGGGCAGCGTCTTTCCATGCGAATGTATACACTGGTTAATCCAATTGAAAATGTGTCACCAGCTGCCAATGAATTATTCTATGAAAAACCTATCACACAGCATTTTTCAGTAAAGCGTGTTCATCCCGAACCTGACACTCAGGAAGTTCACTGGATTCTCAACGGGGAAATAATTGCAAGCGGTATTGACGAAATAGATATCACTCTGAATCCACAAAAAAAATATGAACTGGTTTATACTCTCCGTGATACTACCTCATTTATCCTCGAGGATCCTCCCTATGGAGAATTTCCATACCGTGAAAGAAGATGGATAATTAATGAAGGTATAAGTGATTTTGTTCAGATACCTTCTTATACTTTTGTTTGGACTGATAGTAATCCCAAACATGAGCAAGGTATTAGATATGAAGCTGAAAAAGCCAGTTTTAAGGATCCAAATGCTAAAGTAATACCTTATTTTGGTGCCAGTGAACAATCAATGTTAAAATGCGAAAATAGTCATGAGCTTATCGAATGGAATGTCAATGTGAATAAAAATGCCAACTATTCCATTGGTTTAGTTTATGCAAGTGCTAAGCGTGGATTAACCAATCTTCAGTTATGGATAAATAATAAATTGGTATTAGACAGCCTGAATTTTCCTGAAACCCGGCCGCTTTTTACCGGATGGGATCAGGTTAAAGTTAATGTCTTTTTGCAGGAGGGTGACAATCTGATAAGCTTGAAATCAAAACAAGATTACATTATAAATATTGACTATTTGTGGCTACCGACAAATCCTGCACTTGATAAGAAAATTACTCCACAACCGCCAAGGTTTGAAATGGCAGCCGACATAAAACTGAAAAAACTTCGAAAAGGAGGGCTTGAGGTTCAGAATCCTGAAGATGGGATGGAATACCTCTGGTATAATCAGGATGTTCCAATATATAAACAAGAAGGTAACGAAAAGCCGCTGTCAATTGGCACTTCCTTTACTCCGGAGAAAAGTGGTAATTATTATGTTGGGGCAAAACAAATTTCATCTGGTGCTGAAAGTTCAAAACGAATTGGTTTTTATTATAATGTTGAGTCTGTTTCCCCAAAAACTAAATTCATTAATCCGGATGAAACCAAGACCTCAAAGTTGCTGTTATGGTTGGATGCCAGCGACATGAATGGGGATGGAGAACTTGATATCCCAGTGCCGCCAAGAGATCCATATAAGGATTGGAAAGACAAAGCCACAGGGATGAAAGGACCTTTTGTGTTATATAAACCTAATCAACTTAATGGAAAAACTGTTGCCGGATTTGAAATGGTTTGGCTAACAAATATTGAAAAACCCATAAGTGATTTTCAAACCCTTATAATGGTTTACAAAGAAAGCAGTATGTCGTTTCCGGGAACCAGTCCGTTCAGGGATATGGATGAACTGATAGGAAAAGCTCATGATTCTGAAAAACAAATTTTCACAGATGATGTTTCGACTCTGACCAAAAATGGCAAGACCTATTTAAATGGAGAAATGATCGATCCATTCTCTCATCCAAACCCAATGGAGTACTGCATACTAACAATTGAATTTTCCTCAAAAGTATCGAAGGCTTTTAGAAATACACAGGGATATTGGGAGGGCTCCCTGGCTGAATTTCTGGTATATGATGGGATACTATCAACCAGAGAGCGATTAGCCGTTGAGGAAGGTTTGCGAAAGAAATGGTTCAGTTTACAAAACTAAACTGATAATTACAATTGGTTTTACCGTGATTCTAATATCGGTGATTCTGGTTGGAATAGGCAATTCATTATAAAGGAATTGGAGCCAATATGATGAAATAGGACATGAGCTAATAGCAAATGAGATAATTAAATATTTTAAATAATAAGAATATGATTAAAGTAGGATTATTTGGAATAGGCCTTGATACATACTGGGAGCAATTCGATGGATTGCTCAATAATCTGAAAGCTTATCAGGAACAAATAAAAGATAAAATCGCCTCTTTTGGCGTGGAAGTAGCCGATGCCGGAATGGTCGACAATCCGGTGAAAGCTCGTGAGGCTGCCAGCTTCCTGAAATCGCAGGATGTGGAGATAGTATTTTTATACATTTCAACCTATGCATTGTCATCAACCGTTTTGCCAGTAGCACAGAAGCTAAAAGTTCCTGTCATTATTCTTAATCTTCAACCAGTACCACAACTAGATTACGAAGCTTTCAATAAGCTGGGTGATCGAGGTAAAATGACAGGTATTTGGCTGGAGCACTGTCAGGCATGTTCTGTTCCTGAGATTGCTTCTGTATTCAATCGTTCAGGTATTCAGTATGATTTTGTAACCGGATATTTACACGACGACGAAGCCTGGAACGATATAAAAGAATGGACAGAAGCTGCTGCTGTAGCAGCATCAATGAGAAATAACCGTCTTGGTATATTGGGGCACTATTATAATGGAATGCTGGATGTTTACACTGACCTAAGCAAACAATCAGCCACATTTGGCACCCACATCGAACTGCTTGAAATGTGTGAATTGAAAAAGTACCATGAAGAGGCAAGTGAAAATGAGGTACAGGAAAAAATTGAAGAATTTAACAACACATTCGATATTTCACCCGATTGTGGATCCAAAGAGATTAAACGCGCTGCCCGAACATCGGTTGCACTTGATAAATTAGTAAAAAACCACAAGCTGGGTTCCATGGCCTATTATTACGAAGGTGAGCCTGGAAATCAATACGAAAACATTATAAGCTCTGTAATTGCTGGAAATACCCTGCTGACCGGTAAAAATATTCCAATTGCCGGAGAGTGTGAAGTAAAAAATGCACAGGCAATGAAAATTATGGCTGAGTTTGGTGCCGGAGGTTCATTTTCTGAGTTCTACCTCCTTGATTTTAAAGATGATATAGTTGTGCTTGGTCATGATGGTCCTGCTCATCCTCTTATAGCAGAGAGGCCTGTTAAATTAGTGCCGCTTCCTGTGTATCATGGCAAGCCAGGGAAAGGCCTTTCTATCCAAATGAATGTAAAAAATGGCCCGGTTACATTACTCTCGGTTGTTGAAGGAAAGGATGGAATATTCTTGTTATGTGCTGAAGGTGAATCAGTACAAGGTGCTGTACTCGAAATTGGTAATACAAATAGTCGATATCGTTTTTCAATAAGTGCCAAAGAATTTATTAATCAATGGTCGAAACAGGGACCAGCACACCACTGCGCTATAGGGCTGGGACATCTGGCTGACAAAATTGAAAAACTGGCAAAAATACTTGAAATAGAGATGGTTAAAGTCTAAACAGTCTTACGAGATATGCGGATTGCTTTTGATACCAAAGGTCAGTTGAAGTTGGGAAAACAAATGGCCAGAATCATCCTAATCGAAATTGGTGATAAGTGAATGAATATCAAATTATGCCAACCAGAGATTAATTTTTTTTATTAAAAGTTTCGGATTAATAGGTTTTGTAATGTAATCATCGCAACCAGCTTCAAAAGCTTTATTCATATCACCTGATATGGCGTAAGCAGTTTGTGCTATAATGGGAAGATCAGGATTAAATTTTTTAATTTCTTTTGTTGCTTCATATCCATCCTTTTTTGGCATATGGACATCCATCAAAATAAGATCAATCAGATTATTTTTCCTGCATATTTTGATGGCTTCAAGTCCGTTTTTTGACCTGACTATCTTTGCACGGGTTTTTTCCAGCATTTTCGCTATTACAAAATAACTGTCATCTATATCTTCAGCAACAAGAATTGTTTTGCTCCTCCAGTCAACAACTTCCTCTGGCGAAGATATTATTTTTTCCTTCTCTACAATATTGCTTATGTTTGGAATAGTAAAATAGAATGTTGATCCTTGCCCAGGCATGGATTTTATCCCGATCTCACCACCCATTAAATTAACAATTGATTTAGTTATTGTAAGACCAAGACCGATACCATCTACTAATCTTGTTGTTGAAGAATCCTCCCGCATGAATCGTTCAAAAATCTTTTTTTGATTACTTTTTTCAATACCTTCACCAGTATCTTTTACAAAAAACTCTAAATAATCATTATTTCCCTTATCCTGTTTTAAATTATACCCAAGTTCTATTTTACCCTTAAGAGTAAATTTATAGGCATTATCCATTAAGTTGATTAAGATCTGGTTGAGTCGTTCACTGTCAGTTTTAAAAATAGCCTTATTGTCGGGTAATCCTTTTAATAAGATTATCTCAATTTCCTCATTTATTATTTTTTTCTTAATGTTATAGATGTCATAAACATTATCAAGTATACTGTTAATGTTTATGTTGGCATTATTAATATTAATTATCCCAGCTTCAATTTGGGAGATATCAATTATGTCATTAATTAGTCTTAATAATTGGTCTCCATTTGAAGTAATGATATTTATAAACTCATTACGTTTTTCTTCTGTTTTTGCATTTAATAATAATTGGGAGAATCCCATTATTGAATTCATCGGAGTACGGATTTCATGGCTCATATTAGCCAGGAAGGCAGATTTGAGGCGGTCGCTTTCTTCGGCTTTTTCTTTGGATTTGATTAATTCCTGCTCCATTCTCTTACGTAGAAGAATTTCCCAACCTTTATTTAGTAAAGCTGTGATGGATGAGATATCAGAAGAGTTATATCCTGTTTCTTTATTTGCCACAGCGCCCACTGCTACAATTTTATCTCCATCAAAAACAGGAACTCCCAGAAATCGTTTGATCGAAACATGCCCCGAAGGATAACCTTTTTTGTTCGTATGAGAATCTTCATAGTTGTTAATAATTATCGGTTTTCTCTCCCTCACGCAGTTTCCCCAAATTCCCGACTTTGCAATTGAGAATATGATTGGCTTATCATCGATTAAGCATTTCGCCATTGTATCTTTTGACCATGAGTGAATAGTCATTTTGGATTCCGAATCATCCAATAATCCCACAAATGCGAATTTGCTTTGTGCCAATATCAAAATGTTTTCATTAATAAAATCCAAGACCTGATTCCGTGGGGCATCAATTAAGGTGTGTAATTCTAACTGCAATTTAAGCCTTAATGTGTTAAGTTTGATTTCGTCTTCTGACTGTTTTCGATTGATGGAAATACTAATCTGGTCGGAAACAAATTCCATTATTTTCAAATCTGATACAGTATAGGCATTTTTATCATCATAACTTTGTACCGCAAGAACACCAATTACTTTTCCTTCCAAATTTAGAGGTACACCAAGCCATATTTCTGAAGCTGTTCCAACATATTCAACATCTCCTGTTTTCACCATTTTTTTTACTTTCTCTTTGTTAGCCAGTAATGGTTTTTTAGTTTTAAGTACATAATTAGAAATTGACTTGCCAGCTGGAAATGAGTTGAAGACTTCCTTTTCGTCAGCTATAAATGGCAAAAAGAACTCATCAGATTCGTCGTCATAAAGAGCTATATAGAAATTGGTAGTGTCAATAATTGTCCCTAGTTCCTTTTGTATTTGATTAATTAATTTTTTAAGATTATCGATTGTAATTACAAAATTGGAAATATTGTATAATACCTTTTGAATTTGCTCAGAATGTTTACGCTCGGTGATATCGCTGTCAGCGCCCCTATAACCAATTAAATTACCCTCATTATCGAGGATAGGGCTTCCGCTTGTACTCATAAAAACTATCTGGCCATCTTTATGTACATTCTGATTTTCAAAATCTTTAAAAACCAGTTTTTGTTCAAATACACTAAATGCTCCCTCTTTTAATTGATTTTTAACATCTTCCTGAAAAAAATCATAGAAATGTTTTTTCCCCACAATCTCTTCGGCCGTATAACCCAGTATTTTTTTAACCAATGGGTTTGAAAAGGTGTACATTCCTTCATTATCCACTTCCCAAATCCATTCACCCGCGGATTCTGCCACAATCTTAAACCTTTCCTCACTTTTAATTCTGGCTTCATTCTCTTTTTTCAAATCTTCCAGAATGTTCAGCGTACTTAAATAAGTTTTATTCAATTCGTGGGTTTGCTTCTCCACTAATTCAATAAGTCTTTCTTTTTCGTCACGCTTTTGAATGTTGGCATTTCTAATTTTAAGCATGGCCCTAATTTGAGCCGCAAGTTCGATCTCATCAATTGGTTTGGTAATGAATGCCTCCCCACCACATTCCAGTGCATGGATCAGACTTTCTCTGGTATCTTTGATGGCTGTTATAAAAACGACAGGGATTTCACATAATTTTTTGTGGGCTTTCAGTATATGACAAACCTCATAACCATCCATTTCGGGCATTATAATATCCAGAAGGATAACATCAGGATCTTCTTTGTCTGCCAATTCAAGTCCTGTTTTCCCATTCAGTGCGTTTAGTGTAATCGCTTCAGGGAACGCATCTTTGATCAATGCATTTAAAGTGATCAGGTTATCCTGAAGGTCATCAATGACTAAAATTTTAATCCTATTATTTGCCATAAAGTGTCCTGTTAATAGTGTTAAAGAATTGTTGTTCGTCAATAGGTTTTGGAATAAAAGCATCAAATCCGTGTGCAAGAACAATTTCTCTTTCCTGGTTCATTGTGCTTGCCGTAAGTGCAATAACCTTAATATGTTGTAATGCCGGGTCATTACGTATCATTTTAAAAGCTTCAATGCCATCCATATTGGGAAGTGCAATATCCATTAAAATAAGATTAGGCTTGAATTTCTTTGCCATTTCAACACCTTCAATACTGTCTATTGCTTCCAATACAGTAAAACCATCGGCAAGGACCGCCTTGGCAGAAAGCATATTGTCGGGGTTGTCTTCTACGATCAGCACCACAGGTTTTCCTTTTATCGTTTGTAGTTCAGGTTGAAGCGAAGATTGAGTAATACTGGGTTTGAAAAAACTTGAAGTTTCGGCATCAACAATTCTGTTTTCACTAACATATTGTAAAGGTAAAGTAAGCGTAAACTCAGAACCTTTGCCGATTTCACTTTTTACAGAAATGTGACCTCCGAGCATATTGGCATATTTTTTTGCAATTGCAAGTCCCAGGCCGGTACCGCCAAACCTCCTTGAAGTACTATTATCTGCTTGTTTAAACTCATCAAAAATATAAGTTAATTGATCTTCAGAAATACCAATTCCTGTATCGGTCACAGTAATCACTATTGTATCATCGTTTTGTTTTTCAGAAACTTCCACTTTACCTTTCAAAGTAAATTTTATAGCATTGCTGATAATATTCTGCAAAATATGTTGGCATTTTTTGATATCTGAAGTGATGAATAAGTTGGGCTCAGTTTTTGAGTGAATTAGTTTAATTTTTTTCTGATTTGCTTCCAGGCTTGATGAGTTTACTATATCATCAATTAAATCTGTGTTATTAAATTTAATAATCTCAATATCTTCGTGACCGGCTTCTATGCGCGCAATATCGAGAATATCGTTGATGAGAGAAAGAAGATTTTTACCATTACGTTTAATTATTTCTATGTAGCTGTATTCTTCATCGGAAATTTTGTTTGCGAGTCGTTTGTAAAGGACTCCGGATAATGCAATAACTGAGTTAAGGGGTGTACGAAGTTCGTGGCTCATATTCGAAAAAAAAGAGGTTTTAAGCTGATCAGCATCTGACAATTGTTTCTTTTGTAATTCCAGTTCTTCATTCTGTTCAATAAGTTCTGCCGATTGTGAAGAAAGTTCCATTTTCGAAGCTTCCAATTCACGGTTCTGTTGTTCCATTTTACCCAAAACTTCATTGATTTTGTGGTATGCCAATATCCCTTCTATACGGGCATTCAACGTAACAAGAATCCTCTCGATAAATTGAAGGGAATGTTGACTATATATATTGACACTTACCAGTGAGATAACAGCAACAATTTCTTTATTGCTAACAATAGGAATGGATATAATCTCGCGTGGAATAAATTTGCAGCTTACTGCATTATAAATAAACCGCGTATCTTCGGGTATAGATTTAATATGCTGGATTTTTTGCGTGGAAAGAACGGTCCCGAATTCCCCTTCGAAGCTGTCGGCTTTGAACGATTGCCTGGCATTGTCGTCAACTCCAAACGATTCGAAGTGTTCAAAGATTTTTTTATCGTTGCTTAAAAGGTAAATCGCCGCCATTTGCGAAGCGGTAAACTCAGCAAGTGTATTGATTGTTTCCTGGAAGAATTCTTTTACGTCGTATTTACTCAGCATTAACTTTGCAAACTCTATGACTTTTTCGTTCAAAACTGTCTCTCTCTGAACATGCTCTGCCAGGGCATTGTATGAATTAGATAATTCTCCAAACTCGTTATGCGAAGTGTAAGGACTTCGTGCAGTAAGATCGCCTGTGTGAAAGCGTTGGGTTGCATCGATGAGATGCTCAATTGGGTGGCGCACAGCCAGTATTAAAAACCTACTAATCAGGAGCAAAATTAATACAATTATGGTGATTAGGAATAATAATTGCCCGTTTAGCGAATTTTTTAATTTTGTGGAAGTGGCATATATCTCACTGCTTTTGTTTTTGGCAAAATTGTCAATTATTAGAAGTTTTTCAAACAAAATTTTTGCTTTACTACCTATAATACCATTTGGTTTTATAAGTTCAAAAACTTCGGGGTAATCACCTAAATGTATTAAGCGAATGGTTTCATTACATACAGTATTAAATTCATTAAATTTTTTTTCTAATATTTCAACATCACTTCGGGGACCCAGGTAATTGCTATAAATTGTGTCAATATTCCTGGAAGCATCTAATTTCCACCATTCAATCAAATCAATTTCAACAGAAATATCTTTTTTATCAGTAATAAGATATATGTCTTTTATTTCCCGCTGAAGAGCAAAAATATCAGATCTAAAATTTCGGAGAGAAGTTGACACGGAAAATGGGTGGTTATACAAATACTGTGTTTGTAGGTTGAGTTTTTTGATTTGCAAAAAGGAAACTGTACCAAGTAGAATTACAAATATGAAAATTGTAGCAAAGCCAAGTTTTAACTGTGTTCCGATTTTTGCATTTTTCAGCATCGTAAAATTCTGATAGAATATATTAGTTTGGGAGTTTAGCACCATTAGCAAACCACTTCCTAATAACATGAATGTAATTGATGTTGTCAAGGCCATAGCGATTCCTCCCCCTACATAGAACAGCGGCGAATTTATAAGGTGAGCAATAAAAAAAATAAATCCTGTAAATAAAACAATACCTCCCGACAAAGCTGCCCAAAATTTCCAGGAACTTGCTTGCTTCACCCTACAAGATATTGCTAAAGTAAACAAGAGGGATATGCCCGATAAAAGAAATAACATGCTTGTTGAGGAGGCCATTCGGCCAATGGGAATCCCATCCAGAGTTTCAATATTCGGAAACAATAAATTATAGTTAATAATAGGTAATTCTGTATTCAATCCTACAAAGGTCAATAATCCATAAAGTGCAACAGAGATACCCGTCACTCCGATAACTATGACCCAAAACTTAGCTAAAGAAGGGCGAAGCATCATAAGTAATGAAGAGCCGAGCAAAATAAAACAAATTGCTGTGCTTGGTGCCATTGGTATGTTTTTTAAACCAAAGCTGGCTAACAACAAAGCCTTACTAAGCCATCCTAAAAGTCCGATGCCAGGTATTATCATCGATCCGGCAATTAGAGTAATTGCAATCCGACGAGGTCTAACTACATTTGTGTCTGCATTAGTAATTGTATTCATATATTTCTCCTATTATTATTTTTCTAAACTTTTTTTTTGCTTTGTGATCAATTATTTCTGAAATATCCCAGATTGCGAAATTTATTCGCAGTAATTATTTTTATCATCCTACTATAGTGTATTTTTCATCCAGGCCAGATTTTTTCAATAGTTCATTCACTTCCTTTTTTAAATCTATCATAATAAGTTCACGATCGACTGTCAGGTTGTGGAATCTCTGCATTTCGTCCATTTTTTTTGTTAGAGCCTCTTCTGCCTGCTTGCGCTCTGTAATATCATTTATTACTCCAACCAGAAATTTATTCCCTGCAGGGTCGGTATATAAGGTTTTACGAGTAATAATAGTCCTAATTTCCCCTGTTCCATCGGTAAGTTGTTCCTCATTAATATTTTCTATGCCCGAACTCAACACTTCCTGGTCTCTAGCAATGAATACCTTAAATTGTTCTTCGGGAAAATGTTCAAAACCGGTTTTTCCAATAAGTTCATCAGCTCGAAGATTAAGGATTGAACATAATGCATCATTAACAAGGAAGAATTCATACTTTTCATTTTTAACAAAAAGAGGTGAGGCCACTGTATTGATAATCTTATCCAGATAATCCTTTGAATCCTGTAGCTCTTCCTCAGCTTGTTTACGCTCAGTAATGTCTTGTGAAAAACCAATAGCCTTTATCGCTTCACCTTTTGTATCAAATTCAAATTCAGCTTTTTGTCTTACCCACCTAATGTTTCCATTTATTAGAAGTCGGTGCTCAATATCATAGGGCTCTTTTTTCAATGCTGTACTCCATTTTTTATGAACAAAAACTCTATCATCTGGATGAACAGTATTTAAGAATAACTCATAGGTCATTTTTGTCCCTATTTGCACTCCAAATATTTTATAAGCTTCATCTGTCCATATAAGATTATTGGTAATAATATCAAGCTCCCAGGTGCCAATTTTACCCATTTCTTGGGCTTTAGAGAGATAATACTGATTTTTGAGTAAATTTTCCTCTGCCAATTTTTTATCGGTGATATCTTGAAAAACACAATAAGTCTGTTTAAAGCTACCATCAGGATGATAAGCAATACGTCCTTCAAATGAAATATCCAGATAATGTCCCTTTTTGTGTCTGATTTTATAGTTTACATTGTGTGCATATCCATGCTTTTTTAATGCCGGAAAATTTGTTTCAAAATGCGTTTTCCAATCAGGGTGTAAGAAATCTTTATAAAATTTTCCAATAACCTCATCTTGCTCATAACCCAAATTTGAAAGCCATGCAGGATTTATATCATTAAAACTCCCATCTTCATTTAAAGATTGATATGGTAATGGAGAATTTTCATATAGAGCTTTGTATTTTTCTTCACTTTCTGCTAGTTTTTCTTCTGCCTGCTTGCGCTCGGTTATGTCTCTTATAATGGTAATCCATGCTTTATGGCCCTTGTGAATAATTTCTGATGAATGAGTCTCAACATAAAATATATTTCCATCTTTTCCCATGTGCAGATACTCATTGGGTGAGAAATCTTCTTTATTATCAATATTAATTTTAACTCTTTCAATGTCTTCTTCAGTAGGATGTAGTTCAAGTGGAGTCATTTCAAGTAATTCTTCATAAGAATATCCATACTTATTAATCATAACGGTGTTACAGTCAATAATCTTTTTTGTTTTCTGTTCAAAAATGACAATAGGGTCAGCGATTTGATTGAACAATAATTTATATTCATTTTTAATTTCTCTCAACTTTTTTTCCGCTTGCTTGCGCTCTGTGATATCTTGAAAAAAACCATAAACTCTTCGGTTTTCCAAATCTGCTTTTCCAATGGTATGAACATTTCGCAAATTGTTCTTAGCTGTAATTATTTCAAGTTCTAAATTAAAAGGTTCACCAAATTTAATGGCTCTTCCTACAGCATTATCAATAATCGGTTTTGAAGTTGATGTGTAAAAATTAATTCCTTTTTCAACATTTGGATCATAGTTAAAATCAACTTCATGAATTAAATAAGTTTCTTCAGTCCATGTTGATTTTAATGTATCAATATTAAATTCCCATCCGCCAACCTTTCCTATTCTTCCTGTTTCGATAAGTAATTTTTTGTTTTCTTCGGCTTTTTCTTTGGCTTTAATAAGTTCTATTTCCTTCTGCTTGCGGTCGGTGATGTCAAAAAACACGGTTGCAAATTTTCCTTTCTCCGTAGAATATACTGAAATATGGAAATGCTTTTTCAACGGTGGAAAATATTCATCAAATTGAAAATAGATTCCTGTTTTTGCCACTTTTGCATAAATATCAAGAAATGGAGGTTCGTCTGTTTCGAAAAGTTCGGTTGCCAATTTTCCAATTGCATCTTCTGGTTTAATATTGAGATGTTTTTCAGAGGCAGGATTCGTTTCTATTATCCGATAATCAATCGCTTCTCCTTTCTGATTATAAATAATTTCATGGAGATATACACCTTCTGTCATTGATGAAAATAGTGAATGAAATTTTTTTTCACTCTTACGAAATTCATCTTCTACCTGTTTGCGCTCTGTGATATCAATAGCATTTATTAAGCATTCACCACCTCTATTAATTATTCCCGTTAAATATATATGTTGAGGTAGATCATCATTATTATGAAGAACTATCTCGCAAGACTGCTTAATATTACTACTAAATACATCTTCTAAAAACGAATTAAAAGTGCCTTTTGTGTCATCGGAAACAAAAAAGACAAAATTACTGTTTATTAATTTTGAGCGTTCTCTGCCTAACATTTCTGCACCGGCAAAATTAATGGCAATAATTTTGTGATCTTTAGTTAGTGTAAAATATCCTAAAGGAGAAAAATTATATAATTCTGTGTATTTTTCAGCAGCTTTATCAGCTGCAGATTTTGCCAATAAGAGTTCTTCATTTTGCATTTCCAACTCAATCTGATGTACCTGAAGTTCATGTACTAGTTTTTGCAAGTCGTTTTCAGAAAAAAGCGAACTTTTTTTTGATTGCTGCTTTTTCAGTTGCTCTTCTGCCTTTTGGCGAAGTATTTCAACATCTGTCAAATTGTTTTGTGATTTCTTCATGGTTTGTATAAATTATGTTTACGAAGAATATTAATGGTTTTATCTAATTCGGTTTTCAGATTTTCCTTTTCCTTGTTTTGAATAATAAGGTCTTTGTTGACAATGGATAATTCTACCAAGCGTTTTTCTTTTTCTTCTATATTGGCAGCGGCTATTTTGGCTTCTAAATTTTTAGCTACACTAATATCAATAAATGTTATCACCACCCCGTCAATTTTATCATCCAGTGTACGGTAAGGCATTATTCGAACTATAAACCATCTCTGGTCGCGGGTTGATATTTCAGATTCTTTAGCTATCAGGGTACGCAATACTTCTCTGGCATGGTCGGATATTTTGGGATACTGCAAATCGGAAACCATTTCGGTAAAAGGTCTGCCAATATCAATGGGTCGCAGTTTAATAATTTCAGATGTTTTTTCGGTAAACTTTCTGATGTTCAATTTTTTGTCGAGAAACAGGGTTGCGATATCAGTACTGTTGAGAATGTTTTTCATGTCGCTTTCTATCGCTAAAAAATCAGTAATTTTACTTTGCAGTTCAATATTTAGGGTTTGCAGTTCTTCATTCATGCTTTGCATTTCTTCCTTCGATGTGGTGAGTTCTTCGTTGGCAGATTGCAGTTCTTCATTAGTGGACTGCAGTTCCTCGTTCGTTGATTTTAACTCTTCCTGCGAAGTCTGCATTTCTTCACGTGTGCTCTGTAACTCTTCAAGGGTTCGTTGTAATTCAATTTGAGATTCCTTCTCACTGTTATTTGGAATTGGTTTTCCAGATTTCTTTTTTATGTTTATAGGTTTTGGAATGGCAGTAACATCTTTAAAAACTACCATAATAGTTCCTTTATAGGCATCAGGCTTTTCAGTTGCCTGTAAAGTAATATCTACAATCTGAGTACCTCCGTTATTTCCAACTTTTATGTTTCTTAAAATAACTGGTTCATAATTTTGTTTTGCCTTTCGGATAGCACCCGATAATTTGCTGCTCAGGCCTTCACGAGCCATTGCATATATGTTCATGTTTGCTTTTCCTGCTGCAGGTTCTAAGTATTTGCCTGTTCTGCCCGTAATATACAGTATGTCGCCTTCATGATTTATAAGTACGCTTGCAGGTGCAAATTGTTGAAGTAATAACTGGTCGGCAAAAGCCTGAATATTCATAGCGGATTGAGTAGGTGGGATATCCCCTTGTTTACGTTTAGCTGAATGAGAAAAGGTACTTAGGAAATCCAATCTGTCAATTTCTTCTTGAATTATGGAACGTTTGTATAATTTTAATTTTGTATCAATCGAAGTAAATAACTCCTTTTGGGTGTTAACATTTTCTGCACTTCCAAGCAGCAATAACCCGTCTGCATTGAGACAATAATGAAACAGGTTCATCAGTTTTTTCTGTAATTCAATCTCCATGTATATCAATAAATTTCGGCACAAAACAAAATCGAGTTTGGTGAAAGGCGGGTCTTTTATAACATTATGAGGTGCAAATACTATCATTTCACGTATGCAGGTATTTACATTATAATTAGTTTCGCTTCTTGTAAAAAACTGATTTAATCGTTCAGGCGACACATCTTTAATGATATTTGTACTGAAACTTCCTTTTCTGGCTATTTCAACAGACTCTTTATCAATGTCGCTGGCAAACATCTGCAGAGTCAGATTTTTAGTATCCTTCAATTTTTCGTAGACCTCTTTAAAGATAATTGCAAAAGAATAGGCTTCTTCACCTGTTGAACAGCCTGGAATCCATACCCGTAGTACATGCCCGTTTGGCAATTTTTTTAACAAATCGGGGAGAATACGTTCTTTTAGCATTTCCCACACTGCCGCATCACGAAAAAAGTTAGTTACACCAATCAGGAACTCCCTGAAAAGTATATCTAACTCCTTTGGGTTATCCTGTAAGAAGCGGACATAATTGGCGATTTTGTCAATCTGATGAACAAGCATGCGCCTTTCGATACGTCTTTGCAGAGTGTTTTTCTTATAAAGAGAAAAATCATGTCCGGTTTGTGCACGTAGCAATATGATAATTTTATCGATATTGCTTTTATGATTATCATCAATTACGGTTTTCTGTGAAATGACAGGAATATATTTGAGAAATGAAATAAGTTTCGCGGGTAATTCGTTTATTGCAGCCAGTATATCAACGTTAACTGCTGCAATGGCACTTTTTGGCATGCTATCAAATTTTGCTGTCAACGGGTCTTGTACTACTGCTATTCCGTTTTTTTCTTTTATTGCTTTCAATCCCATACTGCCATCAGACCCCATACCTGAAAGAATGATGCCAATACTTTTTTCCTGCCTGTCATCTGCCAATGATTTGAAAAATATATCTATGGGAAGCCGTAAACCCCTCGTTTCTGTTGGCTCGAACAAATGAAGATAAGCGTTCAGTATAGACATACTCTTGTTTGGAGGTATAACATATACATTGTTTGGCTTCACTTCCATGTTGTCTTTTGCCTGAGATACTTTCATAACAGTAGTTCGTTGCAGCAGTTCAGGCATGAGGCCTACATGGGTTGGGTCGAGATGTTGAATAACAATGAATGCCATGCCACTGTTTTTGGGCATGTTAGAAAAAAAATGTTCCAATGATTCCAGTCCGCCAGCCGAAGCACCAATTCCTACAATTGGAAAGTCGTTTTTTACAACTCCGGATGATTTCTTAACAGGTGTTTGTGTTATTTTATTTTTTCCTGTTTTTTTATTTTCAGTTTTTTTATTTGTCTTCATATCAACTTGTTATAATTAGTTCATTCATCTTGTTATTCAATTGTTCCTCCACCTGTTTGCGCTGAAAGATGTCCTGTCTATGTGTAATTGTCAATACTAAGGTTTTAGCATCTTTTACATCATAAGCAGCAATAACAACATATGACCCAATAGTGCTTGATTTCAAGAATAGGTCATTCTTGCCTGAGTTTCCATTAATTGAATAGGTTCCACCCAATTAAGTTCAAAAGGTAAGCCTTTTTTTCATGATATATAATATTTGAATTAGATTGTTTGAATAATTTGATGGAATCAGCTAGTATTGAACGCGTTGCACATCATGCCCGGATAATTAATCATACAGGTAAAAGTTATAGTGTGAAAAATTTAAATAAAAGTTTTTCTCAAAAAGAAAAACTGTAATAACATAATTCTTTTATCTCATTATTACTATCCTTTTTATATTCACCTGTCCTTCGACCTCTAATTTTACCATATAAATTCCTGTGGATTGGACGGTTCCTGAATTGTTTTTCCCATCCCAAACGATTGTGTATTTCCCTGCCTCCCTGGCTTCATCAATCATGGATCTAATCTCCTGTCCTAAATAGTTGTAAATTTTAAGAACCACCTGAGCTGCTCTTGAAATTTCAAATCGGATAGTAGTTTCAGAGTTAAACGGATTGGGGAAATTCTGGAACAGTTGGAATTGAATAGCTTTGTTGGAATCGTATTCATCAGATAGGCCTGTATGCCCACCGGTAATTTTGTAATGGGAAATATTGACTTCATTTAAGGTCCGATTCAGGTTGAACCGTATGTAAGCGCCATCATCCGTAAAACTTACCTCCTCATATCCTGTGGGCAAATTTGCGAATACATGGATTCCCGACTCATTGGTCCAGGATAAGGGCCGTTCGATCCTGATAGGTGTATTACTACCCATAGGCTGACGAACATAAATCAGGCTATCCTGTCTTTCGATGATGAGATAATGGTCGCCAAAGTTTAAGTTCTCGTCATTGAACCTGGTAAATATTCCGGCAGTTAAATCAGCATTAGTATCTTCCACAAAGATACCTTCAGCAGATATTGTATGCCTTCCATAGTCATATGATACAGAACTATTCCAGTTGGTTATCACTTGTGTATTACCAAAATAGCTAGTTGTTACATCTGTCGACAAATTTGTGCAATCAGTCATTCTGTTTTGAACGTAGCCTGATAAAACATAATTTTGGAAATCAGAAATTACCGGGAGCCATTCTAAGTATTGTTCATTACCTTCACCACCTCCCATCTCTGTCCAGTTCATCATAACCCCAAAAGACAGATTCCAGATCAATGCCGATTTACTGGTTGTGGGTTGATCTGGAGTTTGATAAAATAGTACCTTGTCGCCAAATAAAATCTGTGCGGATGGATAATACTTCCATTGTCCATCTTCCAGTACATAAGGAAATGGAAAATCGTTTCCTTCAACTCTTGATAAAAGTGTCCCTAAAAATCCAACAGAAGATTCGGCTTGTCGGTCATATCCTTTTTTTATAATGAGATTGGATTCTTTGTGAGTTTTCACATTTTGAATCCAACCTTGGTGATAATTTATTGGACTCGGTGATGAGTTATTAAAATCATAATTATTCTGGTCACCATCAGTAAAATCAACCTTATCCAGAAATATCATATCACTTGACAGTGTATTCGTCAGGTCATTAAATACATCAGAAATTTTTTGCTGAACGATTGCATTATATGGAGAAATATAATAGCCATTCTGCTCCTGTATTGATTGAGTAATAGGCTGACCATCTTTATCCTTTTGGGCAATATTAGCTATTGAACCTGACATACCCTGTATGGTTGGAGAATTATCATTCCACCACGAAAGAATTGTTGTAGGCATTACATAATGACCATAATCATGTAATGAATTATAAAGCTGAATAAGATTATCAGTATTACCTAATCTGGGATTCGGGGGCAAATAATCTGGATGAGAACCATAATAACCATCTATATTAATATCTGATAGTCCAATAATAGAAGGGCTGGTTAGATGAGTAAGGCCATCGGGAACATCTGGAAAAGTCCATGTCCAATTGTCATTAGAAAATGACAAATTAATTAATGGAGCCTTTAATATATCCCCACTTATTGAACCAAGTTTGTCTTCTATGGAAGGAAATGATTCTAAATTGTTATCTTTTCTGTAAGCTTCGAGAGACTCATCAAATGTTTTTCCGATATAAATCCGTATAGTAGGACTGGTCCATGAACTATCCTTATCTATCCATACGATATAGTTGTGCTCAAATTTTAGCAATTCAGGATCTTCAGTCTCTTCCCAAAGCAATACACTTGGACGTACTGGTGGAGAATCGGGTAATGAATATATGGTGAGAAAACTATTATGGATATTAACACTCATAAGATCGGCATGCAAATCTTGTGGATAAAGAGAATATAAAAATGGAGAATTAGAACTGAAAAAACTTTTTTCTATAATAATTCCAGGAAATCCATATGGTAATAATACATTTTCAATATCATCTTTAATAAATTCAAGTTGAGCAGGAAAAGATATTTCTGAAAATGGGAAATTGCAATCGTTTTTTAATGTCATCTTCATATCAAAATATGGTTCTTCATACAAAGTAATTGACACAGACACTCTAAGCTTCTGATACGATATTGAATCAGGTCCGGGGAGATATTCCATAGTGAGTGTATTTGTGGTATCTGACCAATTATAGGATTCAGGAAAGTGACCGTCCGAACCTACCTGGTAATATCCTTCAGGTGAATCGTTAGTTCTGGCATGCCATAGTCTATCATCATGCCCCAATTCAGTCGTTAGTCGTGTATTTGTTTTTCTGTCAAGCATATAAGATATGCCTCCAGTACTCATCGCATTACCACCTTTATCAATACCAATTTCATAATAGTCCCTGTTACCAATTATAATAGTATCCATTCCGTTTTCGTAAAATATATTTATTGTTGGTTGAATAAGAGTCCCCGATTGAACAATACTATAATATTTGATCTCTTTTCCTTTAATTGAATGTCTACAATTAAAAATTAGCTTTGAGTCCTCAATAGTTGCAAAACTTGATTCCATCATCACACTATCTTCTGAATAGGCCGTAACCCGAATTGAACCAGCTTCATTCCATGTGGGCAGCAAACTAATTGCAAGTTCAGTAGAATTTTTATAAGGATAATGAATAATAATCTCATCCTCAAATCGCTCTTCAATAATAAAGTGATCACCAGGCTCTAATTGACGATTATTATATTTGTTAAAAATCCCTGCTATTAAATCACCAGAATTACTTGTTACTAACGCACCTTGAGGGGATATTGAATATATTCCATTGTCATATTCATTTTGTGGGTGATGATTTTTCACCACCCTTATATCCTCAAATGTGCTTTGAGACACTGTTCCGGAGAATTCAATATAATCGGTCATCTTTTTACCAATAATCCGAGATAAAACAATCTGTTGAAAATCCCGGACTTCATCCAACCATGAAGTACTGGGTGCCCGTAAACCTGCATCCATTCTTCTACTTAGCGAGATACCATTCAAAAGGCAAAATGAGAGGATATCTTTACTTGTTGTATTAAACCCCCAGGCCGAAAATGGAACTATTTTATCATGAAATAATAATGGACCTATTGGGTAGTGGCGTTGAATACCGGTTCCATTTGTATAATCCCATTGGGTTTCTCCTCCACTAGGGTTCATATAATCTCCAAACCAGACGATTGCCAGGAATCCAACAACATATTCTGAAAGTGCATCGTTAATCCCTTCGGTACAAACAAGGTAATCAGAGAATTCATTAAAGTGTTCCAACCAACCCTGAGCGCTATTCATAGGTGAGGGAGAATGGGTGTTAAAATCCCAGCCATGTGATATATTAGCGACATCTTCATAAATCATATCACAACCTAGTATGTTGAAATTATCCGAATATACCTGATTATATTTCTGTTTAACAAAATCACTGTATGGACATACCCAATAACTTTCTAACCAGCCATCGCTGGCGGAATCTGCAATAATTGGATCTCCAAAAAAATCAATGGCAGCAATATCCTGAAGACTTGGAGCCTCATTTATCCAGGCGGGATTATTCCATATTGAGGGAATTGTAAATGGCATAACCAACTTTCCTTGCTTTTGAAGGTCACTTATCATTTGCTTTAGTTCTTCTAAAGTCCCAAATTCAGGATCCGGAGGTAAATAGGGAGGCGAAGGATCGCCTTCAAAATTAGCCCCAGGCTGATAACCATAACCTAAGAAAACTATAGCCGGATCAAAATAATTTTGTGCCCATGCGGCTACATCTTTGTATGGAAGCATAGATGATCCCCCAGGACCGATAGAAATCGTATAAATAGCAGATTTTGAAATATTATCAAATTTATCTCCCAGTTTTGTTTCCAGAGAGGGAAATCTATCGATTTCGTTATCGGTACGATATGCACTCAGGGTCTCGAAAAACGATTGTCCAACTCTAATACGAGTTACAGGTGTTGTAAAAGAAGCTCCATTTTCAATCCAAACAGGATACCAGTGTGAAAAACTATAATCATGATTAGCATCAGAATCACTATTTGGATTCAGCACCAGGCGGGATTCGTGAACCAGTGATTTATTTCTTATTGTATACAGGCTTATATTTTTTTCACCATTTTTAAATGCTGCGTAGTCAGCAGTTAAGGCTTTCGGGTAGATATATTCGTACCTCTGGCTCTGTGAAAAAAATTCATTCCCCAACAATGCCCCTGGATAACAATAAGGCACTAAAGCCTCATCATCACCAGTTAGGTTTATTGTTAAAAAATTCGGGAATTCTAAATACACAACACTATATCCCCAATTATTAAACAAAGTCAACTCCATATCGAAAAATGGATCTTCAGAGATAGTAACTTTTACGGTAACAGAAAAACTATTACTTGCATTAGGATCGGGGATATACTCTAATGATAGGGTTTTATCATTCTCTGACCAGATATAATTATAAGTATCTTGCCCTAAAGAGGGATAACTAAAAGTCCTCGAATCCATTCCACAATCAAATATTGGAGCGGAAGGCTCTAGTTGCGATACCATCCAAAGATTTGAATTTTCCGAATCAATTTCGAAAGTCTCTTGTAAAGTTTTATCATAGATATATGAAAAAGCATTGTTGCTTTTTAGTATCCCAATTTCATAATAAGAGTTACCAAGCTTGATGGTTTGAGGATCGGAATCATCAAAAACAATTGTTTGGCCGGAAATTTTGTAAGGGAAAATTAAAAGTAAAAAACAAAACAAGACTGTGAAACTGTTAGAAAAATAATTTCTTTTCGGATCAAAAGGTCTATATTCCATGATGCAGTTCTTTTAGTTGTTAATATTTTTCGATGTTAATTATACTCTTTCATTTTTTAACATTCTAACTATTGTAATAAGCCTACCATTTCATATACTCCCCAAAACTCAACTATTTTACTCTCTTCAATTCTATTATTCATAATAATGAGTTTTAGGTTAATAAGTACAGTAAAAATACACCATAATACATATATGAGTCAATATGTTGCATGGCAGGTGATGAAAGTGTCCAGTGCCCAATCACTATAGGTTCTGGACAGTTGGACAGAGAAATTATTTCAAAACCCTCTATCGAAAAATCAGCTTAAAATATAATACGGCACATAAGTACTATCTAATGGATAAAGTGGCTTAATATAAAATGGACCATGGGGCTGTACCACTTATTAAACAACCTTTCCAGCGATTTTAATACAATTTAGTTGCTCAAAAGAAAGCTCTGTAAGCACTTGTATTCACGTTTAAAATGGCCGTTTGGGGGGGTAATGAAGCAGTATAAACCACAAACAATTTTCATTCAAAAAAGGCTAGCATTTTGTCTTCAACAAAATAAATGATTAGCTTTTTAAAGTAAATCGTAGAATGTTTACGCTATGTTTGTCCTCAAAAAAACAACCCTCTACAAACTATTAGCTCATAGAGGGTTAAATAATTAATCCGAGGTTTCGAGCGGATTCGAACCGCTGTACATGGTTTTGCAGACCACTGCCTAACCACTCGGCCACGAAACCTTTTCGGACGACAAAGTTCTCATTTAATACACTTTAAACTGTGAGTGTAATTATAAGTGAAGAACTATGGCAACTTTTAAAATTCGTAAATTTAGAACAATTGTGTACGCTATGTGTACGCACAAAAGACAGTATTTCAAAATTTCAACTGGCTTAAAGATAGAGGATAAGCACTGGAACTTTCAAAAACACAGCATAAAAAAAAGCTACCCCAATTATGAATCTGCCCAGAGAACCATAACTATAACTCTAAATAAACTTATTGAGAACGTGAATAAACTTCAGCTTGAAGGGATTGAGCCATTACCACAAACAATAAAATTATTGTATGAACCACAGGAGGAAAAGGTTGAGATACCTCTCCTAGACCATTTCAGACAATTCATTCAACTTAAAAAGACCAGGTTAACGAAAGGGACAATTAAAAACTTCAATAACACATTACAATTACTTCTTGATTTTGAGAAAGCAAAAAGACGTAAAATTAGTATATCCTCGTTGGACAAAGTTTTATTCGAGAAAATGATAACCTATATGATTGTCACTCGTAGATACAGAGATTCAACCATTGTACGTCATATACGCAAAATCAGAGAGTTTCTAAAATGGGCATATCCAGAATTCAACCGTGAGCATATTAAATATTGCATGCAGAATGTAGAAGAACCAATATATCTTACAGAAGATGAACTAAAAATATTAATAAATGCAAAACTTACAGGTTATTTAAATAAAACCAGAGATTTATTTGTTTTTTGTGCTACAACAGGAATGCGCTATTCAGATACACAACGCTTCAAACCACACTGGATAAAACATGGGCTTATAGAATTTCGTATGCTGAAGACTGGCGGAAAAGCTATAGTACCTCTATTTAAAACAACAAAAGAAGTGTTAGAAAATTGGAATGATGAGGCGCCAAGAATATCACAACAGAAATTTAATGACTACTTGAAGATATTATTTAAACGTTTGGGGCTTAATAGAGAAGTAGAATACTCTTACTACAAAGGAAGAAAGCTTATACAGGAGATAAAACCACTTTACCAAGTTATTACTTCTCATATTGGAAGAAAAACCTTTATAACTCTCTGTTTAATGAAAGGCATAGCAATACAGGATGTAATGAAAATGAGTGGTCATAGTGATTATCGCAGTATGAGAGCTTATATTTCAATACCAAGAAGTCACTTAGTTGAAGTGGCAAAGAAATGGGATATTTAACAGCTTAGGAGAGCCACACACATCCATAATTTCTAGAAAATTCTTTTTTCTTGTTACACCAGCCTATTTATAGATAGCTAATAACACTATTATGAAAATAGTACTCAGATATATCTTGATAGCTTTACTAATATAATAATAGATGACGCAAATGTGATTATTAGAAGATTGAAGTTAGGTTTAATAAAATTTAGCAACAAAACACCAAAATTATTTTTACTGATATTCAGACGATTATACAAACTTGAAAAAAATAATGCACTTTTCGAGCATCAATTTTTCCTTTCTGTATTATTTTTGTACTCGGAAGGTCTATCAATCAGACCCGGTGTGCTAATTCTCTAGCGCCAGAAATGTTCACAAAATTATATTAATATCCATCGTCATGATGGTGGAACGGCGAAAGCTTCACATGCTTAATGTGACTGAATGAAAATAATACGCCAAATCACATCAACATGATAAGGGATAATTTGTAATCCTCTCAAATGTGAAGAGGGGATGGTAGTTATTAATTTTGGGTTAAGTTAAAAAGAGCCCAAATAAATTATGAAAGGAAAAGAAGATGAAAAATATTATTCTTTTCAAATTAACAGGAGGAAGTGTAAAAACCCTTCCTGAAAAATTAAAGAAAAATGGGTTTGAATATACCCAGGTATTAAGAGGTAAGAAATCATGCATTTATTCGCAGAAGGTAACCGAAGATATGACATATTTTGAGGTGTTTCAAATCAAGGTTAAACCAAGAAGAAAAATTGTAGTTGATGGAGAGGTAATTAGAGAAATTGAAGCCAAGGAAATATTTCCAAATGATGAGGCTTTCGGATATTGGGCATGGAGTATAAAATTATATGAAAATGCATTAAAAAAGTTTAAAGAATTAGAAGAGGAAGGAGAGAATTATGAAGATTGATATTAATAATACAGAAATTGAAACAGTACATATGGAAGAATCACTTAATCCAATGTATAACAAAACGGCAAAAAAGCCTAAATACATTATAGGTGCTGACGAACTATTAAACAATGAAATTGAAGATATTCCATATTTATGGAAACCATTTTTCCCAAAAGTCGGATTAGTTGGTCTGGTTGGTGGTAGTGATACAGGTAAAAGTTCATTTTTAAGAGAATTTGCAATGGCATTAACCTCAAAGGAAGAAAAATACATAGGATATAAATTAGAACCTGAACATAATTCAGTTTTATATGTTTCGACGGAGGATGATAGTTACGCAATAAGTAGTTTAATTAAAAAACAAAAGATTAAAGGGAAGGAATCTTCGGACTACAAAAACCTCAACTTTATTTTTGACACAACAGATTTAAAGTCGAACATTGAAGAAGAATTATCACGTATGCCGTATGATTGTTTCATTATTGATGCTTTTGCAGATATTTATAATAGGGATTTAAACAGAGTAAATGAAGTAAGGAGTTTCTTACAAGGTTTTAGTAATATAGCAAACAAATATAAGCTACTTGTAATTGTCCTACATCACACTGGTAAAGGCAAAGAGTATAGTAAACCATCGAAAAATAGCATTTTAGGTTCTCAAGGATTTGAGGCTAAAATGAGGATGGTGGCTGACTTGAGAGTTGACCCGAATGACCCCGATTTAAGGCATTTTAGTATTATCAAGGGAAATTATATGAACGGTGAATATAAAAAGGAAAGCCATGTTCTTGAGTTTATTAATTTAAAGTTTACAAATACTGGTAAAAGGGTTCCTATCGATGAAATATTTCAAAGTGAAGATAGACCAGACAGGTCAGAAGAAAAAGCTTTTGTTAAAGAATTAAGAGGCAAAGGAAAATCATTACGGGATATTGAAAAAGAGATGGGAGAAAAAAATATGCCAATAAGTAAATCAACAGTTCATAACTGGGTGAATGATATGGAAAACTATTCTTAACCGTCCACCTGTCCAGAAACCATAGTAATTTGGACACTGGACAGTAGAAATAAGGAAGAGCTGCTCTGAAAATGGGTGGCTCTTTTTATTTGATAACCCTTCAAACAAAAAAATCATTATTTTTTTCAGTTAAACCTTCCTATCATAAGAACAGAGAAAGCCTGTAAAAACTCAAAGGGTTTTACTTAGAATGGATAATTAGAGCAGTTGTAAGCCTTTAAAAAACAAAATGGACTTAATCCGTAATATCTTGCCATTTCTCAATCTTTATTTGTGGAACAACACCGAGAATTTCTTTGCATTTTGAAGTAAAGAACTCTTTCAACATATCTATATTTGGTTCTGTTGTCGCAATGCTATCGTGAATTGTAAAAATTGGGGTTCTATAATGTTTTTTAGCAAATTCCTTGCAAATAGTGTCAATAATCAATTTTGACTCAACATTTGTTAATAGGTGGGATATATTTTTATAGTCGGTTCTTTTCAATTGTTTAATAACCTTGTAAACTGTAGGAAATATCTTTTTGAATTTTGGTTTTATTATTTTGTCATACCATTCGTCTCCATCTTTAGAAAACAATATTAGCAACATTTTCTTTTTCATTTCATCACGAGAATAGAGCTTTTTTGGTTCAATAGCATTAAACTGTTCAATTAGATATTCATACAGGTTACCTAATTGAGTTAACTTCTTAAAAAGATTAACATCCTCATTGTCTTTTAAATGTGGATATTCTTCTAACATATATATGGATAGTCTATCTCTCTCCCTCCCTCTCGGTCTTAATCTCTCTCTATTCTTCCTTTTATTACGCCTTTCCATGTATTCCTCTATTCCGTATTCGTCGTTTGTTTCCACTCTTATAAGGTTGGATTGTTCTATTGTCCCGAGCGTACTTGATTTTTCTTCAATTCGTATTGGTTCGAGAGGTTTTATTATTTCTGGGTCTAAATTCCAATAATTGAAAAAGCTTTTATCCGCATTTTCCTTTTTATAGTATTCTGGGTTCATTAAAAGCCCCAAAAGAAACGGTTGCGAATTACTTATATCTATTGAAACCAGTCCAAGTCCATTATATGATAAAAACCTCCGTAATTCCCTCTTTAGGTTACACACTGGTGTATACAGCCGTCCATATCTGTCAGTTTTAAAGTAATAATCTCTATTGTGTATTTGACGAACAGCTCTTAAATGAACATTGTACTGTTCATCTGTTTTTTTATTTTTCTCTAACCATTTATTTGCACCATTCAAGTTAATGTCAAAATTATTATTGAAGCATCTTGCCAGAAATGGATATTTTTCTATAACAGGCGTGTTAACATCTTTTTTTCGCTTGTAAAGCTTTTTTATAATTGGAATGTCAGATAAAATGTATGGTTTTATGAGGAGCGGTCTATACTCTGGTTTATCAGTTATTAAAACGGATTTCGCAAATTCTCCCTCCAAATATGATTTCCCAACTATTATTATGTTTTCCTTCTCAAGTAATTCCAAATATGACTTATACTCATGAACCATACCCTGATATGTTCTTGAATCTGCATAAGGGCCAAAAAAGAAAGTCATTTTCTCTTTTTTTTGTAGATGCAAAGTATTAATTGTAATAAGTGAGAGTAAAAATGCAGCTTTATCTTTTTCTTTTTGAGACAGCTTTTTCCCATTAAACTCAAGTGAGTCCAAATCAACAAATTCTGGGATATAAACTTCTCTCGACATAGAGGACAGGAATATTTTTTCTAAAGATAATTATTAGTTGGTTAACATAACTTATTAGGATAGGTTATTCTTTATATATAAGTCGTTGGCAATTACTTGTGATTATCAGGATTGGCTTACTCTTTTTTGAGATGTTACATTTAAGGATATTCTAACGCAATCAATCAATAAGTTTACTATACTTCTTGTATTGCTCATTTCTGTACTTCTCCTGGAACATTTCACCCAAAATAATATAGTTCTTATTTTCAAGATTTGACATTACTAATCTGTGAAGAGCTAATGTGTGGTACAAATCCTTGGCCTGTTCATCATCAAAATCATATCGGTTTTTGATGCTATCGATTAGTCTAGAAATATTAATAGTGTCCTGGTTATTAAAAACTCCTTTAACAAACTCATTATACTTTCTATCAATATCGATTTCTTGTTTTAACCTAGTAATCTTACGTTCTTTATCACTTTTCTTTTTCATCACAAGATTATCTCTTGCATTTTGACGCTCTTTTGGATCTTTCATTATCTTTTGAACTTCATTCATTAACTCCTCATAAGTCATTTTACACCCCGTATTTATAAGATCTTTAAGTTCAAAATCTCTAATGAGTTTTTGACATCTTTCATTTGCTTGGATTAGCTCTTCGTCTTCTTTCTTTTTAAATTCATGGTTTTCTATGTACTTAATTAATAAAATAAGTGCGATAAAAAACAAGGTTATACCTCCAATTGCCTCAAGCATATGTAAATATTTTCTAGTTTAAATCTATTAAAATCATAACAAATTGGAATCTTCCAAACTCAATTATATTTCCCCAACGGTTATTTTCATATAATCCGTCTCTGTCATTAAATAACTTGAAAGTTCCTGAATGTTTGCTTCATATTTATCACTACTCTGGTCGTTTTCCAAATAAATCCACGTCCCTTTTATCTTTTTACCACTTACTGATTCTGAATTCATGTAAATACAATATTCTCCCTCATTAAGTTCAATACCAACATAATTATATCCCATAACTCGACCAAATGTTACTATCGGCATCCTAAATTCAAGAATTGTACTATTGTTTTTATGAAGTCGTATTTTGACTTCTTTAGGTAGTCGCAGGCAATATTCATAAAAATTTGGATATTTTTCCTTTATGGTCTTAATTACTTGATTATTTGTCTTAGTATAATCATTAAAAGAGTCCAATTCACTTTGAGGTTTCTCTGGATAAGTATTTTTCTTTTTATTGCTTGAAACTAATGCAATACCACCTATTAGCATAAATCCTAAAATAAGGATATAACCACCAGATCCTATTTCATTTCCATTCGAAGCTCTTACAAATATTGTAATTAAATTTAAACCAACTATAACAAGCAAAATAATTCCAAATGTTTTTTTCATTTTATAAGTTTTTAGAGGTAATAATATTCATTTTTATTAAATACAATTTAACTGCCTGGTTAAGACATCTTTATTCAATTTGCAATCATATGTTCTCGTTAAACCATCAGCTAACCTGAAACTTAATGTCATTAGTTGTGAATATTTTAGTTTCCGCATTTGATCATCATCAATATTAAATATGCCCATTGCTACTTCACTATTACCGATTCGGCCTAATTCTTTCTTTATAAGTGGTATGGTCAACAAATTATTATCAATTAATCTGAAGGATAACCCACTTTTAATATTTTGTGCTGTTGATGCAAACCGTACTGTCAAACAAACGAAATTATCCACACCATTTGATGATACAGCTAATGCAATCTGGGAAGTATTATCGTTGCTAACAGGTAAAGTATTACATTGTTTGATTACCGTACCATCATCACGATGGATTGTTTCACAATCACAGTTAATAGACGAACTCAGAGCGTTATAAACTTTAATATCCTTGAAACTGCCATAGGTAATATTAAAATTCATTCCTACTCCCTCAAATTCCATCTTCACCCTAGTAACATTATTAGTCATTGAGAACCGAAAAATTACTCTAATATTTTGATTATTTTCAGTATATATAATTAGTTCATTTTCATTTTTTTCAACTTCTTTAACAGTAAATTTTTCTCCTTCGTTTCCTTGGATAACCTGAATCTCATGTTTAAAAAGTATAATTTTCCCGTTGATATTTTTGGTTTGAGATTTCTCTTGAAAATTTGCAACCAGTTTGTCAAATCTCAATTCATAAGATTTTTGTTGTTGGTTGGTGCCGGAATTATTATTAATGCAACTTACTAACAGTAGAATTAGTACAAGCTTAAAGTAATTTTTCATGATGTTTTAGAATTGCACCTCAGCTCCATAAGGTAGGTTTGTAATAAAAGAAGCGTGGAGCTAAACCCATACGTAAAGAGAGGTACTGGTATACCCATCGCACGATACGAGATAGTCCACGCTAATTGTGGACGTATCCCTTATTTTTCCGTGCAATTAATAATTACCAGTTTTCTCTTTACAGAAAATAAGTTAACGCCTTTATATTTTACTTGCTATAAATATACGAAAATATATATTATCGTTTGTTTCCTATGATGATTTTTTACTATGTTGACATTATTTTAATGAAAACACAACCTTTATGGACAATGCTCAGGCACACATTCAATTACACAACTCCATACTTGTATTAATTGAATAATATACAACAGTTAAATACCTCCTACTAGACTATTGATTCAATACTCAAGCACCCTGTAAAAAACATGTTGTAATTTTGTCATATAAGTAAAAAAAATATTAACTCTTTAAATTATTACAATGAATAAATTTAAAATGCCAGACGTTTTATTTGGTAAGTGGACAGATGATGAGAATGACAAAGTAATTTCAATTAGTCGTGGTATAAACGATGATTGTGTAATAATTAATGATGAGAGTGAAGCATACGTTACAGAGGCTCTTTTAAGAATTCTGGGAGATAACAATGCTGGCCTTATCTGGCATGATATTCAATGTATTATGCAAATAATAAGTAATAATCGTGTATTAATTACTTCTGATAAAAAGGTGTATGATTTTACAAGGCTTCCAGAGTAAATACTTTCCAACTACAAACATTTAGGTGCTGGAATAACTTGAGAACCCTTTGAAGAAATTAGCAACTTTAATTCTGAATGAAGTATATGTATTACTTTGTAGAGAAAGTGGCTAGAAACTGAAAGGGTTTGGCTTATTTGAGGTGATTCATCATCACTCAAACAACCTGCTTTGGTAAAATTTACTTTTCACCACTTTTCCCTATATATAACATTACCATAAATGGTAAAGATTTACCGCACTTATCTCCTATACATATAATAACATAAGTACAGTAAAATACTAATGGGTTTGGGCTTATTCGTCTTTGAGGCAGCGGACAGAATGGCCGAAGTCTTGAAAAAGATTTGCTCGAAATACACCTTCCGCATAAGTCAATGTTCTATAAGTAGCTACATCCGACCCAAAAGGTATTAATGCCCAATACCTTACATATTCATTATGACCACTAAATCCTCTTCCACCCGAGCGACAGATTCCTACAGGCAAAGCATTAAAACCACTGCTGTTAGTACCATGTCCATTGTCTTTCCATCCAAATATTGATTTTAGTTTTAGTCCTACTTTACCAGTATTTCGGACGCCATACCTATCAACATCCTCAAGACTCATTCCAAGTTGCTTTTCAAGCTCTTTCCACTCATCATCACTTGGAAAAGACCAACCAATCGGACAAGAAATAATTGCTGCATCATAATTGTAAAGAACTCCATCTGTGGAATAATAATCACTTGCTATAGCTTCTGAAATACTGCTCCCTTCATAATCATAAACGTAATAATATGGTTCGTGTTTTGAACCTTCAGTTGATGGACTTACCTCTGGTAAATAGGCCAAATTCTCCGCCATCCATGTCTGTGTCCCAATCTCAACAAATTCATAAATATTGTCATCTCGCAGGTCAATGAACTTAGCACCTTCAACTGTTATAACCAACATTTCACTAACTGTTAATTCTCCATCTGATATTTCAACAATAATGTCATAAGAAGTATCAGTAATAGATAAAGGTGCTTTCCATTTTACCAATGTTGTATCTGTTGAAGAAATAAACTCACCACCATCACATGACCATGTATAAGTTAGCGCATCTTCATCCGTATCATTAGCATCTACCTCTATAATGACTTCTGAACCACCAACAATAATATCAGTTAAGGATTGTATGTTAATAACCTGTGGGGCTTGATTCTTCTCACAACTAGCCAAGAATAATAAACATAAAAATGGAAGTATGAAATTTAGTTTTCTCATGTTATTGGTTTTTGGGTTATATGAACATATAAATTTACATCTAATTATCATCTGAGTCAATATGTTGCATGACAGAAAATACAGGTTTCACCACTTTTTCCTATAAAGAACATTACATAAGTTGTGAGGATGTTCCTTACTTATCAATTAATTTATAGCATAACATAAGCTCCAACCTCCTAATGCACTTAAAAGCCCAAACACTTTTACTTTTCTTTGTTTTTTACTAAGCTTATTTTTATTAATAAAAAGGTACACACCACCAGTAAAGATTCCAATACATAGTCCAGACATAAATGCAATCTTGGGATAAAAAGGAGCATATATAGAAAACACAACAACAGATGGTATGAAAGTAATCGCAAAAGCAGTAATAAAGTAAGAATTTAACTGAGTGGAATCATTATACATTGTTATTGGAGCACTATTAATTTCATACAAAATGTCAGAATTACCATTAGTTATATCTGAAAATGTAACATTGGGGTTATCATTAACATATTGTTCCAAGTTTGCAGATGCTTGCATCTTTTGAGCAAGTTGGGTCTTATCATAGCTGAATAATTCACTTATTTGTGCATTTACATCATTGGAAACAAAACATATAGTAAGAATGAAACTAACTAACAATATTTTAATGTTTTTCATAACAAACGGAATTAAGAAGTTAAATTATTGGCTTAGCTGGAGGAAACGTCTATCAAAAATAGCACAAACTATGATGGTTACAAGCTTCCCAACTGCAAATTACCAATAAACTGATATATAAGTCAACATGTTATTTGACAGGAAATACAGCTTTCACC
>JBHOTF010000026.1:0-34026 GCA_042584005.1 Bacteroidota bacterium | reverse complement strand
TGGTGATATTTGCGCTGATGATGAAAGAACTCTTGTTAGCTCTGTTCCTGAATACAATATTCATATGGATCTGAAAAGTGATCCTATGGATGAGGAACTGTTCAAAAATAAAATTGATTCTCTCTCTATATGTTTATCCAATCTTTTCAGAAATAAAACATGGCAACAGTATAAAAAAGATTTAGTGGGTGCGCGAAATAAAGGAAACAGATATTATCTTATAAAAAGAGGAGTATCATATGATCAGTTACAAGAACTGAAAAAATTCCCGATTTTCAGAGAAGGACAGTATAAAGGAGGCCTTATAATAGAAACAATAAATGTCAGGAAAAAGTCATTCAGATACTTAGCCGCAAGAACATTGGGATATACTATTAAAGGTGAAAGCGGAAGCGTAGTGGGAATAGAAGGAGCATTTGACAAGGAATTAAAAGGAATTAATGGGGTAAGACTTGAGAAAAAACTATACGGAGGAGTTTGGGTTCAAGATAATAGTGATAAACAAATTGACCCCAAAGATGGCCTGAATGTAGTAACAACAATAAATATTAATATCCAAAGCGTTGCGGAAAGGGCACTAAGGAAACAGCTTGAACTTAATGAAGCTCACCATGGTTGTGCAATACTAATGGAAGTGGAATCCGGGGAAATAAAAGCCATTGCTAATCTGGGACTTACAAAAGATAATAATTCTTATGATGAAATATATAATTATGCTATTGGAGAAAGCACTGAGCCTGGTTCAACATTTAAACTTCCGGTGATTATGGCTGCTCTCGAAGATGGTATTGTTGACTTGTACGATAGTATTGATACAAAAAATGGAGTAAAAAAGTATTATAATCAAACAATGTATGATCATCATCCCGGAGGATTTGGTAAAATCACTGTTAAAGAAATAATTGAACATTCTTCGAACATTGGAATATCTACAATAATAGATGAATACTATAAAAAACAACCACAAAAATTTATTGACAGGCTCTATGATATGGGGCTTAATAGAAAACTAGGTTTAATAATAAAAGGAGAAGGAACTCCTCATATTCATGGCCCTGAATCTTCAGCATGGTCGGGTGTTTCCCTCCCATGGATGGCGCATGGTTATGAAGTTGAAATGACACCACTACAGATTCTTGCATTTTATAATGCTATTGCAAATAATGGTAAAATGGTAAAGCCAAAATTTGTTAATTATCTCCGTAATCACAGCAGGATAGTCCAACAGTTTAATACAGAGGTAATTAACTCCTCGATCTGTTCAAAAGCAACAATAAAAAAAGCTAAAATTATGCTGGAAGGTGTAGTGGAAAATGGCACAGGAAAATCATTACAAACCAATAATTACAAGATTGCCGGTAAGACAGGAACTGCACAGGTATCAATAGGAAGCTCCGGTTATAAAAAAGATGGCAAAGCTGAGTACAGAGCCTCTTTTGTTGGTTATTTCCCAGCCGATAAACCCAAATATTCGTGCATTGTAGTTATAAGTAAACCTGGTAAAGGTCGATATTATGGGGCTGATGTGGCAGGTAAAGTTTTCAGAGAAATAAGTGATAAAGTGTATTCTTCCGATAATTATTTACATAAAACACTATCTGAAAATACCGATAGAATTAAAAAGAGTATGCCTGCTAGTCTTGATGGGAAAAAACGCGATTTTGATATTGTTCTGGCAGAATTTAATATTCCGGTTTCAAAGAAGAATATAAAATCCGACTGGGTTGTAACATCAGAAAACGATAGTATTGTTAAATATGAAAACAGAATAATCAAGGATAAAATCATACCGAATGTTAAGGGTATGGGAGCAAGAGACGCTCTTTTTTTACTTGAGAATATCGGGCTTAATGTAGAAATACATGGAAGAGGAAAAGTGAAAACACAATCTGTATTACAGGGTACACCAGCAACACCAGGAAGAAAGATAATACTGAATCTTGGTTAGATTATAAATGATTTATTACTAAAAATATGATGAGCCTGCTAGAAATTTGTAAATCTGTCACTATCCTTGATTGGGTTGGAAAATCAGATATTGATATTTCAGGGCTGAATTTTGATTCTCGGAAAATAATTCCGGGAGAACTTTATATTGCTCAAAGGGGTTATAATTCAGATGGGCATGAATATGTAGATCAGGCAATTAGTAATGGGGCTGTAGCTGTGTTATGTGAGGAATTGCCAAAAGAACCAACTAAGGATATTATTTATATAAAAGTTAAAAGTACGAGAGAAATACTTGGCCTTATTGCTGCAGAGTTTTATGGAAATCCGTCCTCAAGGCTAAAACTTATTGGTGTTACAGGAACTAACGGTAAAACTACTATTGCCACAGTTCTTTATCAATTATTAATGAAAATGGGATATAAGACAGGACTTATTTCTACTGTTACGAATTTTATTGCCGATCAAAGATCTCCTTCTACTCATACTACCCCCGATCCGGTAAGCATTAACAATTTACTATCAAAAATGGTTGAAGAGGGTTGTGAATATTGTCTTCTTGAAGTTAGTTCACATGCTATTGTTCAAAACAGAATTACCGGACTGAATTTTGCCGGAGGTATATTTACTAACATAACTCAGGATCATCTGGATTATCATAAAACTTTTCCGGAATATTTAAAAGCAAAAAAAACATTTTTTGATAAGCTGTCACCAAATGCATTTGCTCTTACAAATCTTGATGATAAAAATGGTAATGTAGTCCTCCAGAATACAGCTGCTTTAAAAAAAACATATTCTTTAAATAACTATTCTGATTTTATGTGCAAAATCATTGAATCTCATTTTGATTCGATGAACCTGGAGATTGATGGTGTTGAAATATGGACTCCTTTTATTGGCGATTTTAATGCATCTAATCTTCTTGCTGTTTATGGTTGTGCGATTCTTCTCAAACAACAAAAAAATGAAATTCTTAAGCATTTAAGTAAAATTTATCCAGTAAGAGGAAGATGTGAATATCTAAAATTGAAAAAGGGAACAACTGCCATAATTGATTATGCCCATACACCTGATGCTCTGATGAATGTTTTGGAAACAATAAATAAAATTAAAAGTGGAAACGAAAAAATAATAACCGTAGTAGGTGCGGGTGGTGATCGCGATAAAGGGAAAAGACCGATTATGGGGAAAATAGCTGCCAATCTGAGTGATAGGCTTATTTTAACTTCTGATAATCCAAGATCTGAAAACCCGGAAATAATTATTTCAGAAATGGAATCAGGAATTACCGGCTCAAATAAAAATAAGGTTATTAAAATAACTGATAGAAAGGAAGCTATTAAAACAGCTGTGATTTTTGCAGAGAAAGAGGATATTATTCTTGTTGCAGGTAAAGGGCATGAAGAATATCAGGAAATAAATGGTGTTAAGAATCATTTTAACGACAGGGAAATACTAGAAGAAATAACTGAGATGAATTATTTAGATAATAATTAATGAGCTTAAAATACAGATAATATGTTTTATTACATTTTTGAATATTTAGAAAGTCTTGATCTTCCTGGTGCCGGATTGATTCAATATATATCCGTTCGTTCAGCTTTGGCATTAATAGGCTCTTTGATTTTATCAACTTTGTTTGGGAAAAGAATTATAAATTATCTTAGAAAAAAACAGGTAGGTGAAGAAATAAGGGACCTGGGTTTAAAAGGCCAAATGGAAAAAACCGGAACACCTACTATGGGAGGTCTGATAATTATCGGCTCTTTGCTTATTCCTACACTATTGTTTGCCAAGATAGATAATGTATATATAATATTAATGCTTGTTACAACAGTGTGGTTGGGTGGCATTGGATTTTTAGATGATTATATAAAAGTTTTTAAAAAGAATAAAAAGGGACTGGCGGGTAAATTTAAAATTCTTGGACAGATTAGTCTTGGATTATTTGTAGGCCTAACACTATTTTATAATGATACAGTTGTTATTAGAGAAAAAATACCTAATCAGGAGCAGATTGTTGAACAAAAACAAGAAATAGATAGTATTAATGAGGAACAATTAGTAAAATATCAAGATGTTAAGTCGACCAAAACAACAATACCATTTTTTAAGAATAATGAATTTGATTATGAAAGTTTGATTTCATGGCTTGGTGAAAATGCGAAAAAATGGGCATGGTTACCATTTGTGTTGATAATAACTCTCATAATAATTTCAGTTTCTAATGGGGCAAATATTACTGATGGTTTAGATGGTTTAGCAACCGGTTCAGCAGCAATAATGGGATTAACTCTTGGTATACTGGCATATGTTTCGGGCAATATTATCCTGTCAGATTATCTTAGTATTATGTATTTGCCGAATACCGGGGAACTAACAGTATTTGTTAGTGCTCTTATAGGCGCAACAATAGGTTTTTTATGGTATAATTCATATCCTGCCCAGGTTTTTATGGGCGATACAGGAAGTCTGGCTTTAGGAGGAATAATTGCTGTTTTTGCAGTAATTATCAGAAAAGAATTATTAATTCCAATTCTTTGTGGAATATTTCTGATAGAAAATTTATCTGTCATATTGCAGGTGGCTTATTTTAAATACACAAAAAAAAGATTCGGGGCAGGGAAGAGAATATTTTTAATGGCACCATTACATCATCACTACCAGTTGAAAAAATATCATGAATCAAAAATTGTTACAAGATTTTGGATAATTGGTATTATACTGGCTGTACTGACTATAGTTACTCTTAAAATACGATAATAAAAATAGATATAGCAGGTGGGTAAGAAATTAGCAATATTAGGAGCAGGAGAGAGTGGATTTGGTTCTGCAATTCTTGGTATATCTAAGGGTTTTGATGTTTTTCTTTCTGATAATGGGCAAATAAAATCTAAATATAAAGACCAGTTTAAAGAATATGATTTTGAATGGGAAGAAAATAAACATTCTAATAATAAAATCCTCGATTCAGATATAATTGTTAAAAGTCCGGGAATACCGGAAAGTGCTGAAATTGTTGTTAAAGCCAGGGCATTAAATATTCCTGTTATATCTGAAATTGAGTTTGGAGGGAGGTATACTGATGCAAAAATGATATGTATTAGTGGCTCAAATGGAAAGACAACAACTACATTATTAATATATCATATATTAAAAAAAGCCGGATTGAATGTCGGACTTGCCGGTAACGTTGGGAAAAGTTTTGCTCAACAGGTAGCAGAAGAGGAATATGATTATTATGTAATTGAATTGAGCTCATTTCAACTCGATGGAATGTACGAATTTAAGGCAGATATTGCCATATTAATGAATATTACACCAGACCATCTTGATCGATACAATAACAGTTTCCAAAATTATATTAATTCAAAATTTAGAATTATCCAGAATCAGGGTCCAAAAGATTGTTTTGTTTTTTTTGCTGATGATGATATCATTGCATCTGAAATAAAGAAACGACAACCACGAGCCACTTGCTTTGCTTTTTCATTAAATAAATCATTTAATGAGGGGGCGTTTATAAAAAATAATCAATTAGTTATCAAAATAAATAATAAAGAATTACTTATGCTACTAGAAGATCTCTCTTTACCCGGAAAACACAACGCCTGTAATGCCATGGCTGCAGGAATAAGTGCTAAAGTTCTTGATATCAGAAAGGAAATAATAAGAGAAAGCCTTTCTGATTTCCAAGGTGTTGAGCACCGTCTTGAACCGGTTATAAAAGTACATGGAATAGATTTCATAAATGATTCAAAAGCAACTAATATTAATAGTACCTGGTATGCACTTGAAAGTGTGAAAAAACCTATTATTTGGATTCTTGGAGGGGTTGATAAAGGTAATGATTATTCCACTTTGTTTGATCTGGTTAAAAATAAGGTTAAAACTATTGTTTGTCTGGGGAAAGACAATAAAAAAATTGTTCAATCTTTTACTGGGATAGTTGAAACAGTGGTTGAAACATCGAGTATGAGAGAGGCTGTCAAAACAGCATACTTTTTAGCTGATAAAGAAGATACTATTCTATTATCACCTGCATGTGCCAGTTTTGATTTATTTGATAATTATGAAGATAGAGGCCGTCAGTTTAAAGAGGCTGTTCGTAATTTATAGTAATTGTAAATGAAAAGCTATTTATTGAAATATTTTAAAGGCGATCCTGTAATATGGGCAGTGATACTATTATTGTCGGTCTATTCATTATTGGCAGTATACAGCTCAACAGGAACATTGGCATATAAATATCAGGGTGGAAATACATTATATTATCTACTCAAACATGCTTCTATGATATTTTTCGGTATAGCATTAATTTTAGTAACACACAGAATACATTATAAATATTATTCTGTTTTTGCTCCTATTCTTCTGGTTTGTGCAGTCTTTTTACTAATTCTTACAATATTTAAGGGGGTTACTGTTAATGAAGCCTCCAGGTGGCTCACTATTCCGGGGATAGGACTAAGATTCCAAACATCCGATTTTGCTAAACTGGCTCTAATAATGTTTATTGCCCGAACTTTGTCGAGAAAACAAGAAAATGAGCAGGATAGCAAAAGAAGTTTTTATGTTTTAGTGGCCAGTATATTAACAGTTTGTGTGCTGGTGGGGAAGGAAAATCTATCAACTGCAATATTAATATTTATTACTTCACTTGTAATTCTATTTGTTGGAAGAGTAAAAGCTAAATACCTTCTTGGATTTATAGGTATAAGTATTGTTGCAATGATTCTGGCAGGCTTAATAATAACGAGTATGCCGGAAAAAGGACGTTTCGGAACCTGGTCGAATAGAATAGAAAACTTTTTTAATAATGAGGAAGGAGATGGAAATTATCAGTCAGAGCAATCAAAAATTGCAATATCAACAGGTGGGTTCTTTGGAAAATTGCCAGGTAACAGTACGCAAAAAAATTATCTTCCATATGCTTACTCAGACTTTATTTTTGCAATAATAATTGAAGAATACGGGCTAATTTTTGGAGCAATACCTTTATTGTTTTTGTATTTGTTTTTATTATATAGAACAGGAGTAATTTTAAGAAAAAGCACAAGAACATTTCCTGCTTATCTGGCAATGGGTATTACCATAAGTATTGTTTTTCAGGCTCTGATAAATATGGCCGTAGCGGTTAATATCTTACCGGTTACAGGACAAACACTACCTCTGGTCAGCATGGGAGGAACTTCAATTATTATTACTTGTATTTCAATAGGCATAGTATTAAATATTAGCAGAATATCACAAAATAATAAGGATGGGTTTACAACAGAAGAATAAACATATTATAATTTGTGGAGGAGGAACCGGGGGCCATATATTCCCCGCAATTTCAATTGCAAATGCCTTAAAGGAAATTGATCCTGATGTTGACCTGCTTTTTGTCGGTGCCAGGAATAAAATTGAGATGACTGTTGTTCCTGAAGCCGGGTATATGATTAAAGGATTACCAATAAGTGCTTTTCACAGGAGTTTATCATTTAAGAACATCCTTTTTATATTCAAATTGATAAAAAGTCTTTTTTTGGCTGGTAAAATAATAAAGCAATTCAAGCCAGATGTTGTTTTAGGTGTTGGTGGATTTGCAAGTGGCCCTGTGATGAAAATGGCAACCTGGAAAAAAATTCCCTCATTTATTCAGGAGCAGAATTCATTTCCTGGTGTAACAAATAGATTGCTTGCCAAAAAAGCCGAAAAAATATTCGTTGCATATGATCAGATGGAAAAGTATTTTCAGGCTGACAAGATAGTATTTACAGGCAATCCTGTTCGACAGGATCTTGAAAACATCGAAAACCTGAAAAATGAAGCCATTGAATATTTTGAGTTTAATAAATCGAAAAAAACGATTTTCTTTTTCGGAGGAAGCCAGGGAGCAAGAATCATTAATCAAAGTATCATTTCAAAAATAGACCTGATCAAAAAATCTGATGTTCAGATTATTTGGCAAACAGGTAAATTCTTTTTCGAAAAAGCAAAACAGATAATTAAGGAAAAAGAAATTATTAATATTAACATTTTTGAATTTATATCCAGAATGGATCTGGCTTATTCAATAGCCGACCTGGTAGTATGCAGAGCCGGAGCCGGAACAATATCAGAACTTTGTTTAACAGGAAAACCCGCAATATTAGTGCCATTTGCCCTGGCAGCAGGTGATCATCAGAAGAAAAATGCTATGGCCCTTGTTGAGAAGGGAGCAGCAAAAATGTTGTACGAAAAGCAAGCAGAAGAAAACCTTATTAATGATGCAATAGAAATTATAAAAGATGAAAAACAGTTAGGCAGAATGGCTGATAATATAATAAAATTAAAAAAGGAGAATTCAGCAAAAAATATCGCAAAACAGATATTAAATTTTATTGAAAAAAAGGATTAAATGAATATCAATGGAATAAAATATGTATATCTAATTGGTGCAGGTGGAATTGGTATTAGTGCCCTTGGCAGATATTTTAATCAAAAGGGAGCCAAAATTTATGGCTATGACAGGGCTAAGGGGAAACTTTGTGATGAATTAATTAATGAAGGTATTGATATACATTTTGAAGATTCTCCTGATCTTATACCCCCTGTAATTATTAAAAATGAAAATCGAGATTGTACACTAATAATATATACTCCTGCTGTAGGTAACAATAATAAAGAATTAAATTATTTAATAAAAAAAGGTTTCAAAGCATATAAAAGAGCTGAAGTCCTCGGGATTATTACAAAAAAGTACAAAGGACTGGCAATAGCAGGAACTCATGGAAAAACAACCATATCAACCTGTTTGGCTCATATTCTTAATAACTCAAAATTGGGATGCTCTGCTTTCCTAGGGGGAATAGCAAAAAACTATAATACAAATTTTCTTTCATCTTTAACTAGCGAACTGGTTGTTATTGAGGCAGATGAGTTCGATCGGTCATTTCTTCAACTAAACCCGGAAATGGCACTTATTAGCTCAATAGATGCTGATCACCTGGATATATATGATAATTATGAAACACTAATGGAAGGATTTATCAGTTTCATAAATAGGATAAACAAAGGTGGAAATCTTATCATTAAAAAAGATTTGTTAGAAACAAATCAAGTGCCAAATCATATTAATCTGTTTAGCTATTCATTAGATTCAATAGCTGATTTTTATGCTGAGAATATACGGCTTCATAATTGCAAATATACTTTTGATCTTGTTTCTCCATTTTTTAACATAAAGGATCTGCATACTAAATTATCAGGTTTAATAAATGTTGAGAACACAGTGGCTGCTTGTTCCTTAGCTATTTTAGCCGGGGCAAAAGCTAATGAAATAAAACAATCACTTGAAATATTTTCAGGAATAAGAAGAAGGTTTGATATAAGAGTAAATAATGAAAAATATATTTATATAGACGATTATGCTCATCATCCTAAAGAAATAGAGGCTGTAATCATGTCAATTAGAGATTTATTTCCAAAGAAGAAAATTACTGTGGTATTCCAGCCTCACTTATATTCACGAACAAAAGATTTTGCAGATGAGTTTGCTAATAGCCTGGATATGGCCGACGAGATTTTATTGTTAGACTTGTATCCCGCCCGGGAAAAACCAATCTCCGGAGTAAGTTCAGCAATAATATTTGATAAAATGAAGTTAAAAAATAAGATAATGTGTTCAAAGGAAGAGTTATTGAACATAATAAAAAATAATCGTCCGGAATTACTGTTAACGATTGGGGCAGGAGATATTGATAAAGTTGTTGAGCCTATTGAGAATTTGGTAAAATCATTGCTATGAAAATTAATAAAAAAAAGATACTTAGTCTTGTATTTTCGGTGGCAATTTTATTGTTCGTCATTATTTCTCTAAAGTTTGCAGGTGTAAAATATCTGGAAACAAGATGTAATGAGGTGGCGATTTTAATTAAAAATGGGAACATGCATTCATTTGTGGATACAGAAGATATTTTATCTATTATTTCAAATGAGAATATTAAACTTAAAGGTGAATTATTTGATAGCCTAAATTTAGTTAGCCTTGAAAAATCTCTTTATAAACATCCAGCTGTTAAACGAGCTGATATTTATAAAAGACTTAGTGGTAAATTATGTATAGAGATTGAACAAAGAACGCCGATAGTTAGGATAATAAGCAATCGAGATAATTATTATATTGACGAAGAGGGTGTTAGGATGCCGGCTTTACCAAAATACAGCTCGAGAGTTTTGGTGGCAAATGGAAATATTAGTGAGAAATTTGCTATTAATAAATTGTTTCCTTTCTCGAAATATATTTGGGATAATGAATTTTGGAAATCTCAAATAGAACAAATCTGGGTTGATAATAATGGAGACATGGATATTATTACTAAAGTTGGAAACCAAAGAATAATATTTGGAGAACCGGATAATTATAAAATGAAACTGAGAAAATTAAAAGCTATGTACGATCAGGCTTTTAATAATGTTGGATGGGATAAATATAAAACCATTAATCTCAAATTTAGTAACCAGGTAGTTTGTACTAAAAAATAAATTTATATAGAATGAATCAACGTATCGCGGCCATAGATATTGGAACAACAAAAATTGTTGCAATAGTAGGTGAAAAAAATGAAAATGGAAAACTGGAAATTCTTGGAATGGGGAGAGCAGTTTCAAAAGGTGTTAAAAGAGGAATAGTGCTGAATATTGAAGAAACAGCAAATGCTATTCTAACTGCAGTTGAAAATGCGGAAAGAGATTATGATTACGAATTCTCTGAAGTTTTTGTTGGAATTGCAGGACAGCATATAAGAAGTATAAAAAACAGAGGATATAAGTATATAGATACTGAAGAAATTACCCAGGAGGATGTGGATTTTTTATATAATGAAATGAATAAAATATCTATTGAACCCGGTGAAGAAATTATTCATATTATTCCTCAGAATTATATTGTTGATAATGAAACCGGTGTAAAACAACCTGTTGGAATGGCAAGTAACAGATTGGAAGGTAATTATCATATTGTTATTGGCCAGATATCATCTGCCAAGAATATTACAAAGTGTGTTCAAAAAGTAAATATGAGTATTAATTCCCTTATTCTTGAACCATTAGCATCTTCAGATGCAGTGCTTACAAGTGATGAAAAAGAGGCTGGAGTTGCACTGGTTGATATTGGTGGAGGAACTACTGATATTGCTGTTTATTTTGATGATATAATAAGACATACTGCTGTTATACCTTTTGGAGGTAATGTTGTTACTACAGACATTAAAGATGGATGTTCAATATTACAAAGACAGGCAGAATCACTAAAAATTCAGTATGGATCTGCTCTGGGAGAAATGGCTGCAGAAGACAAAGTTGTAACAATTCCCGGAATAAGCGGAAGAGAACCTAAAGAAATTTCATTTAAAAATCTGGCCTGCATAATTCAGGCAAGGATGGAAGAAATTATAGATGCTGTGACTTTTGAAATAGAGAATTCAGGATTTTCAGAAAAACTAAGCGCCGGGATTGTTGTGACAGGTGGTGGATCGCTTCTTAAACATCTGCCTCAATTAATAAAATTTAAAACCGGATTAGATGTCCGCCTTGGATTTCCCAGTGAACATCTTTCTGAAAGTGTTAGTAAAGAGATTAATCAACCTATGTATTCTACAAGTATAGGACTTATTCTGAAAGGATATGAAATTCTTGAAGAAAATGGTTCAGACAGGAAAAAGATGAGAAAAACAAATAAATTAAAAAGTGGAGATAAAACTAATATAATAAGCAGTATAAAAACCCAACTGGAAAAAATATTTGAAGATAAAGATGAAGAGATGTAAAAACTTTAAATAAAATAATATGGATGAAGAAACTATGGAATTTGTAACATCTGATAATAATACAAACATAATCAAAGTGATGGGAGTTGGTGGAGGAGGAAGTAATGCAGTAATAAATATGTTTCATCAGGGGATTGAAGGAGTTGAATTTATTATATGCAACACTGATTCACAGGCTTTGGAGAATAGTCCTATTGAAAATAAAATACAGCTTGGAACAAACCTTACGGAAGGAAGGGGTGCTGGTAATAATCCTGAAAAAGGACGACAGGCTGCAATGGAAGATTTAGAGAATGTTAAAAAATCTCTTGAACAAAATACGAAAATGCTTTTTATAACTGCAGGTATGGGAGGTGGAACAGGAACAGGTGCTGCTCCGGTTATTGCAAGGATTGCTAAAGAGCTTGGAATTCTGACAGTCGGAATAGTTACCATACCATTCAAATTTGAGGGAAGACAAAGAATAGCCCAGGCTATCGAAGGAATTGCACATATAAAAAAATATGTTGATTCATTACTTATTATTCATAATGAAAAATTGCGTGAAATATATGGTGACCTAAAATTGTCAGAAGCTTTTAATAAAGCTGATAATATACTTACAATTGCTGCAAAAGGAATTGCAGAAATAATTACGGTTCATGGATATGTAAATGTCGATTTTGCTGATGTTGAAACTGTGATAAAAGGAAGCGGTGTAGCATTAATGGGAACAGGAATAGCTGAAGGTGAGAATCGGGCAACAGAGGCAATACGTAAAGCTCTGGTTTCTCCTTTATTAAATAATAATAATCTTAAAGGAGCAAAAAATATATTGTTGAATATAACATCTGGGATGGAAGAAATAAGAATGGATGAAATAGGTGAAATAACGGATTTTGTGCAAAAAGGAACCGGAATACAATCTGATATTATTTGGGGAAATGGAAATGACGATTCACTTGGTAAAAATATATCGGTAACCATAATTGCAACAGGGTTTAATACTGAAATTGCTCTTGAATCATATTCTGATCTAAAAAATAAAGATTCAGTTTATTTGTTAGATGATGAAAATGAAAAAGAAAAAATAGATACTGTGGAGCATGAAACTGAAAATACTATAGAAAATGAAGAATCGAATATAAAACCAGAAGAAAATCTTAGCCCATCTGAAGATGTATCCTTTACAGTAACCGATATGAAGGGATCAGAAAAGGATATGAAAAAAACAAAAAAAGAAGATAAGCATGGCAAAAAAACGGGAGTTGATGAATGGTTCCGTAAGAAATTCGGGGGCCTTTTTGATGAGAATGATACTAAATTGTAATTGAAATCAAAAAATATAATTAAAAAACTACAGTTAAGAGAATATTATGGGAGAAGAAATCTTAAATTTTAATATACCACATGGCCAAGGATCAATAATTTCAGTTTTTGGAGTTGGCGGAGGAGGCTGTAATGCTGTTAACCATATGTTTAGTCAGGGAATAAAAGATGTTGATTTTATTGTATGCAATACAGATTCTCAAGCATTACATAATAGCCTGGTTCCAAACAAACTTCAGTTAGGACCAACACTCACAGAAGGATTAGGAGCTGGGAATAAACCTGAAGTTGGTAAGCAAGCTGCAATAGAAAGTATAGAGAATGTAAAAAATGTACTGGGGCAGAATACAAAAATGGTATTTATTACTGCTGGTTTTGGTGGAGGTACAGGTACAGGAGCTGCTCCTGTTATTGCAAAAGCAGCTCGTGAGTTAGGAATTCTTACAATTGCAATTGTTACTATCCCATTTTACTTTGAAGGTGAGAATAAAATTGAACAGGCAAAAAATGGAATTGAACTGCTGCAAAAACATACTGATTCATTATTAATAATAAATAATGAAAAACTGAGGGAAATGTATGGGAACCTGCCTTTGTCAAGTGCATTTGTAAAAGCCGATAAAGTATTAACAATAGCTGCAAAGGGAATAGCTGAGATAATAACTCTTCCAGGTTATATTAATGTTGATTTTGCTGATGTTGAAACAGTTATGAGAAATAGTGGAGTAGCATTAATGGGATCGGGAGAAGCAATAGGGAAAAACAGAGCAGTTAAAGCAATAACCGAAGCATTAAGTTCTCCATTGTTGAATAATAGTGATATAAATGGGGCAAGAAATATTTTACTGAATCTTTGTTCAGGCAACGATGAAATCAGGATGGATGAGGTAGGCCAGATAACTGATTGTGTGCAACAAAAAGTGGGTGCTGATACAAATCTGATTTGGGGAACCGGAACAGATAGCAAGCTTGAAGGTAAAATTTCTGTAACTATTATTGCAACCGGATTTAATACTAATAATATTCCTGAAATTTTTGGCGCAAAAAATAATAAAGAAGAAGTGCATGTGTTACTCGATAATGATCATGAGAATAATCCGCATACAAATGAAATATTTAATACTCCGGATGATGATGAGAAAAAACTATCCCAAAAACAAATCGATTTTAAGCTTGAAGGATTAATACCGGAGATTGATAATGATTCTGAAGAAAAACAAAAATATGAAGGTAAATCTGAGTTAATAAGCAGGTCTAATTTGCAAAAGCTCAACATTGAAAGGTTAAAGCAATTGAACTCACATAAAATTTGTGATCCCGATAAAGTTGATAATATTGAAAATGAGCCAGCTTATAAAAGAAAGAAAATGAACATTGAACAAAAAAAACACTCTCAGGAAAGTAATGTGTCAAGATACTCCCTTTTTGATGATCCTGATCAGGGTCCAGGCATTAAATCTGACAATAGTTACCTCCACGATAATGTGGATTAAAAAATATTCTTTTTATTTTTTTATTTTTTCTATCTTCGTACCGCAAAAAAATTAAGTGATTTAAATTAAATTTATATATATGGCAACCCTTGAGAAAATTAGAAATAAAGGAGGTACACTAGTTGCAATTGTAATTGGAATAGCATTATTTGCTTTTATATTAGGCGACTTTATAGGAAAAGGCCAACAAGGACAAAATCCCGAAGTTGCAGTAATTAATGGTGAAACGATAGATTATGCTGAATATCAGGAGTTCCTGACATTGAGGATGAATTATTATATGAGGAATGCAAACAAAACAAGTGTTAATGAATCAGAAATGCTTACTGTACGGGCAGGTGCATGGGAGGATATTAAGAATGAGTATATTTTAAAAGAAGAGTACAGCAAACTCGGATTAAATTGTAGTGATGATGAATTATTTGATCTGGTGGCCGGAGAAAATATTCTTGAACAAATTAAAACTACTACAATATTTCAAGATACGATTACAGGAGTTTTCGATAGAAACCTTGTAATTAATTTTCTCCAGAATCTGGAACTGTATCCCCCTGATACATACGATACCTGGGTAAGGTATGAGCAGGATATAAAGGCGAATTCAATCGTCTTGAAATTTAACAGTCTTGTAGAGAAGGCTTTATACACTACTGATAAGTATGCAGCCACATCATTTATTGAATCTAATAAGAAATATGATTTTCAGTATATTTTAAAAAGATATCTTTCAGTGAACGATACTTTGGTGAGTTTTACCGAACAGGAACTGAAAGATTATTATAATGAAAATAAAAATAAATTTCAACAAACTGCTTCACGAGATATTGAATATGTTAGTTTTGATGTGTTCCCCTCACAAGAAGATAAACTGGCAGCTGAAAAATGGATTAATGATATTCAGAATGATTTTAAAGAAAGTGGAGATGGCGAACAATTTATTAGGTTAAATTCTGATGGAGCTTTTGATCATATATTTTATAAAAAAGGAGAATTGGCTCCTAATCTTGATGAGTTCATGTTTGGTGCTAATGAGGGTGATATATTAGGACCATATCTCGAGGATAATGTATATAAAATCGCAAGATTAAATAAGATTGAAAATCTTCCTGATTCTGTTAAAGCTAGTCATATATTGATTAATCCGGCATTGTATGGAAACAATATGGTTGTTACACAGGCAATTGCCGATAGTTTGAAAGAGCTGATAATTAATGGTGCTGATTTTGCAGAGTTAGCTAAAGAACATGGTACAGATGCTACTGCAACTAATGGAGGAGACCTTGGCTGGTTTAAGTATGGTGGTATGATAAGAGAATTTGCTGAACCTTGCTTTTTTGGAAAAAAAGGTGATGTTTTAACAACTGTGTCAGGTTACGGTGTACATGTAGTTAAAATTTATGATCAGGGAAAACTGTCAAAATATGTACAAACTGCTATTCTTGAAAAAAACATTGTGGCAGGAGATAAAACAGAAAATCAGGTTTATGCCAAAGCAGGAACTTTTGCTGCTGAAAACTCGAAATCCAACAATTTCCAGGAGGGTATTATTGAAGAAGGTCTTACTAAAAGAGTTGCTCCAAATCTGGGAGAAAGCGACAATAGTATTCCGGGAATTGAAAGTTCAAGAGAAATGATACGATGGGCTTTTGGAGCAAAACTGGGCGAGGTGTCAAAAATCTTCAAATTCCCCAGTCGTTTTATTGTTGCCCAGCTCAGCCAGATACATGATGAAGGAACATCTCCTTTTGAACAAGTTAGGGCTGATATTGAAAGAGAGATAATTAAGAAGAAAAAAGCTGAAAAAATTATTGAGGAGATGAATACAGCATTAGAGAAAGGACTTTCATTTGAGGATTTGGCTTTGGAAACAGCCACTGTACCAAAAACTTCTACTAATGCTTATTTCACATCAACCACAATAACAGGTATCGGGGTTGAACCGAAATTATCTGCTGCATTATTTTTGTCCGAAAAGGGAAAGATTTCCAAACCAATTGAAGGAAATCAAGGTGTTTATGTTTTTACAATAACAAATATTATTGAGCCAGTTGATAATGATTATACAGCAGAACGTGAAAGATTAACAACAGCATTCTTAAATATTGGAAAATATCGGGCAGTCGACGCCCTTGAGGGATATGCTGATATAAAAGATTATAGGTTTAAAGTTGTGCATTAAATTTTATTGGTAAAATTTCAAATGCCCTGTATATCTTCCGTTTACTAAAGAATCAAGAGATATTCTGGTAAGCAGAAAATCTTCCTTCTTGTTTATAGACCTGTTTGCAAAAAGGCCATGGCCATTTATTATATTCGAGGCCGGATTAAGGATGAAATCATTCATTGAATAAAATAAATTCTGAAATTCAAGGAATACATCATTAGCAGAATAAGCAACTAAATCAATTTTCTTAAATTTTCTTAACAGGACTGTGGAATCTTCTTCAATTGCCATTGCTATAGGCCGGTAAAAATTTTCTTCCCGTAGTATATAATTAAATTTCGATGACATATAATTATTACCATGGCTTTTCATTATCTCTGCCATTTTTTCTTTTTTCGTCCCATCCTTTTTTAATTCGGTATAAAATATTTGTATGCCAAGTTCATTGTATGGGCCGCCCCCGGAAAATTCTATTTCGAAGCCATCAGAAATAAACAAATCTATATTTGTTATAAATTCACGTGGTCGCCTGAATACAGGTTGATCAATTAATTTAGTCGAGGCAAAAATAATTTCATTTTTATCAGGCAAATCAATAACCAAAGAAATAAGCTCGCCTTGAATTTTTTCTTTTGTGTAATATACTAAATGATCATTTCTTGCAAAAATCCCCTGGTCTTTATTGACCTCATAATATGGTTGAAGAGTAATAGTATTAAATTTATATTCTCCATTCCATGATTCGAGTTTAACGCTTGCATTATTATAATAGATAGAATCAGAAATTTTAGCCATATCATAAGGATTTTCACTTCCCGTATATGATTTTTCTATTCTAACATATTGTATTGTGTCAGTTGGATTGATTAAACAATATACAATTGTTATATTTTCCTTTTCATCAATTATATCAACTTTGGTTTCACAAGAAAGCAGAATAACTAATAATAGAAATGAACATATAATTTTTATATAGAGTTTAAAGTACATAATAGTCACAATTTCAATATTTTAGTTAATTAATCTTTTACACATCTGACAGGGCAGGCAATATTATTAAAATGATTTCTATAATAGGTATATAAGCCGGGAAGAAATCCTTTTTTCATTACAGGATAAAGACCAATAAGTGTATTATATTGAGTAGTCCATTCCGTAAAAGATGCCACTATCGGATTGTATTTTAAATAACATGTATCACATTCGTAAAAATCGGAAGTCCAAAAAATACCTTTTGAAAATTCATTCAAATCAGGGAAATTTACTTCATTAATTTTCAAATATTCCGTACGGGTTAGCGATAATGAAGACAAACCTCCAATACTAAAATGAGGTATAATAAATTCTAAAGGATATGCATTAAATAACTCAATCCATTCAGATGAACCGGGGATGTGCCAACCTGGTGGACAAACTTTATTTTTTAAATTAACATTTGGTGGATAACCCATAATTTCGTTCCATATATAATAGGTGTATGATCCTCCTTCCTCATTGATATTTTCGATATTGTTGTAAAAATATTTTTGAACTATACCATTATTATCAGGTAAAACAGAATCAGCAATTATTTCCCCGAAATTCAGGTTATCAGCCATCCACCATTTTCCATTAATTTCAACAATACTGTATACTTGTTGATCTCTGGGGTCAGTCATAGAATAAACTTTATTTTTCCCCCTGGTTGAAAGCTCCACCTGATCAGTATCAGTACCACCATCAATATCTATTATCTGTATTTTAATTGTGTAATTCCCGGGATCTGGAAAACGATAAGCATTTTTCTTCTGAGCGGAGTAATCTGTATCCCATACACCATCATTATTCCAATCCCAACGTACTTTTAAGGCAAATGGAAGACATTCAACATCGTAGCTCTGAGATGCGTCAAAAAGAAAAACAGTTGTTGTGTCTCCAGTTGTTGGAAATACCGAAACACTTGCATTAGGTAAAGAATTATCTTTTTTGCATGCAAATATTGAAATCAGTAAAACTACAATTAGAATTGTGAACATTTTTCTTTTTGTCATGCTTTCTTTAGGTTTAATAAAATCAATTCAGGCAATAATATTTTTGTCAGATCGACATAGCCGCCAAAGTTAAAAAAAGTTATGTTTAATCAAAAGTAAAAATTTACAACGAGCTTAGTTATTAGGTTTGATAGATTAGCCCGATTTACTATATTTGACCTGAATTTTTTCTTTTGGATTAATTCAATTTCTAATATGATAGAATGAAAAATAAGATAAGCATTTATGTGATTTATTTATTATTATTGAATCTTGTTCTGGGGGCGTGCAGCAAAGAAAATTTGCCACCGCATATAAGGTTTTCAGTGATTCCAGCAGAAGGTGATGTTGAAAGTATTTTTTTCTTTGATGCAAGAAAAACAAGTGATGATTTTGATAGCAGGAGTATGCTTAAATCCAGATGGGATTTTGATGGAGATGGGGTATGGGATACAGATTACTCATCAGAAATGGTTCAGCAATATAAATATGATTACCCCGGGAATTATACTGTCCATGTTCAGGTGAAAGATTCAAAGGGATTGGTATCAGATTTATCCAGGGTAATCAAGGTTTTTGATAATGGCCCTCTTTATCCACCATCAATTATTTTTCCTGAAGATGGAAGTGAAAATATCGATTTAATAAATTATTTAAGATGGAGTTGTTTTCATTCTGATAATCTTAAGATAACATATGATATATATCTTGGAAAAAATCAGAATCCACCAATATTTAATATTGATTATATATCTAATGTTTTAAATCCTGGTTGGCTGGAAAGTGGAGAAAAGTATTATTGGAGGGTAGTAGCAAAGGATGAAATTGGTAATGTTTCGAGTAGCCCTATATATAGTTTTTCAACAAAATTAATTGATGAAAGGGATGGGAAAGGATATGATATCGTAGAAATTGGCGATCTGTTATGGATGGCAGAAAATTTAAATTTCCAACCACTTTCCGGATCATGGTGTTTTAATGATAAATTAGAAAATTGCATGAAATTTGGCAGCTTATATAATTGGATGACTGCCAGGAAATCATGTCCTAAGGGTTGGCATTTACCTTCTGATAATGAATGGAGAATACTTGAGATGTCATTATTAATGACTGATGCTGATAATTGGGGACCAAGAGGTGATATTCAGGGCGAACAAATAAAAAAAGGAGGATCATCAGGTTTTAATGCTCTAATGGGGGGCACAAGAGATATGGAAGGTAATTATAGTATATTAAATACTGATGCTGGTTTCTGGACATCAACCGGATCGGAATCATCAGCTTATTATCGCTGGATTTTTTACCAGCAATCATTTATATACAGATCTACTATTTCAGGAAAATATGCCCTTTCTGTTAGATGTGTGAAGAATTCCTGACAACTTTGATTATATCCTTGCTCTAATTCTGGTTTTCTCATTAATCCATCCTTTAACATGATACAAATCTCCAACTTTAAGAGTATTAAAGAATATATTCTTTGCACTTGGAAAATATTCTGAATATTGTCGAATAAGATCCGATGCTTCATCTTCTACACTTTTGTCAACAGATTTGGCAGTAATAAATTTATCTATTGCAGTCCAAAAAACAGTTGATTTTATAAAATCATCTTCGCTGAATTCATTGTATGAAGAGATGTAAATTTTTCCAATGAGAATATATGGAGCACCCCAATCAGGATTCATTTCGATTGACTTGTTAGCATACAACCTTGCTGTTTTATAATCAGCCTTTTGTATATAATATAATTGAGAAAGTTCATAATAATATAGTGATTTTTTCACCTCTGAAGTTTCCAGGTCAATTGATTTCTCAAGATATTCAAAAGCTTTATCGTAATTTTCTTTTATAATATATCGCCTTGCGATATTATGTGCAGTTTCGGAAGATGGCTCAATGCTATATGTTGCTTCTGTAACATCAAAAAACAATTGTGAATCAGTGCACTTATATTTTATTAAATATGAAGTTATTTTTTTTAGAAGTTTAAGGTCCCCGGGATCTTTAACGAATTTTTTTTCAAATAAATTTGTTAATGCCTCACAATCTGCCGCTCCTGACCTTGTAAAATGCTTTTCAATTCCTTCTTTTGCAGATATATAGGAACTATTTTCTGATTTTTCGGAAATATTTGCCTCTGCAATTTCCATACATTTACTATAATTATCAATTACTTCTTCCTCACTAATGAGGTTTAATTTGTATAATTCCCTGCTTGAAAGCATAAAACTTAAAATTACATGAGCTTTTGATTTATCCCCTTGAAGATTAATAGATTTTAACAGAATATTATAGGCCTCCTCAACATTTTCCATTCTGTATTTGAGAATGTCATGGCCTTTTTCACCAAGAATATAACCTTCAGGGTATTTTGGGGCATCACCAAAATGTATTATTCTCATATCGTAAAGCATTAAAAGAGTGTCGACCAACTGTTCTTTAATTACAATATCCGTTTCTCTTTTAATACGAAATTTGATCATTTTTACTCCATTTATATAAATATTGGGACTAAAAGAGGGGCACTCAGCAAGTATTGAATTCCATGCGTTTTGAGCCTCATCATATTCTTTTATATCGTAAAATACCTTATAAATAGAGTAATATCTTTTACATAAATCATTATTTTTGCTATTTGGTTGAGCTAATGCTGAAAAAGAAAAGCTAATACCTGCCAATAATAAAACAAAAACAATTTTCCCCCACCTAATCTTCATCGTTCAGTATTTAATTCTAACATTGTTTCATCAAAAATCCTGCCAAGTTGATAAGTGCTACAAATGAGTTAGTAGGCGCATAGAAAATCGGATACAACAAAGGTGCTTCCTCCAATAAAAATGAGGTCATTTTCTTCTGCATTATTTCTGGCAGAATTATATGCTGTTATAACATCAGGGAAATAATCGCCTTTCAATTGATATGAGGATGATTGTTCTTTTAATTTCTTTTCATCCAGAGATCTAGGTATACTGGCTTTGGTGAAATAATATTTTGCATTTACAGGTAAAAGCTTAAGAATTTGATTAATGTCTTTATCATTAACCATACCAATTACCATATGTAAATTTTTATATTCAGTTTGCATAATTTGATCAATAACAATCTTTAATCCCTCTTTGTTATGAGCAATATCACATATTATAAGAGGTTCAAAATCAATGATTTCCCATCGCCCTTTTATTCCGGTTAATGTTTTAATATTTGCTAAACCAGTATAAATATTTTTAGGGCTAATATTCAAGCCACTTTGCTTTAAAACATCCATGGCTTGTAAAGCAGTAATAATATTTTTTTTCTGGCATAAACCAAGAAGGTCACATTTAATCTCAATTGGATTTATAGATTTTTTACTGAAAATATTGAGTGTCTGGTGCGTTGAAGTATGTTTGGTTGAAGTTTTACAATGTAGATTATCCGAGGCAAATAAAATATTACACTCTTTATCTTTTGCTGTATTAAGGAAAACTGTTTTGGTGGTTTTATTATATTCTCCTATTATTACAGGTGTTTTGAATTTAATAATTCCTGCTTTTTCAAAGGCAATTTTTCCATAAGTATTACCAAGGAATTGTGTATGATCGAAACCAATATTTGTTATAATTGAAATTTCCGGTCTAATAATATTTGTTGAATCAAGTCTCCCTCCCATTCCTGTCTCAATAACTGCAATATCAACCTCTTCATCGGCAAAATAACTGAAGGCCATTGAAACAGTCATTTCAAAAAATGATGGTTTGATTTTTTCAAAATCATTTTTATAATTGTTAACAAAATCAATTACTTTTATTTCCGGAATTTTTTCCCCATTTATTCTGATTCTCTCTCTGAAATCTTTTAAATGAGGAGAGGTGTATAAACCTGTTTTATAACCAGCTGTTTGGAGGACAGCAGCAATCATATGCGATACAGATCCTTTTCCATTTGTGCCTGCAATATGGATGCTTTTAAATTTCCTGTGGGGGTGGCCGGTTATTTTATCAAGTTTATGTGTATTGTCAAGGTCAGCTTTATATGCAGCCTTGCCAATCCTCTGGTACATAGGCAATTGACTGAAAAGATATGATAGTGTTTTTTTATAATCCAATTGATGAAATATTAATCAGCTAAAGAAATTATTTTTCTCCCCATTTATTAAAGAATATGCGGTCTAAGTGAAAACGATCAGGTAAATCTTTTTCCTCTCCCGGATATCCAACTGAAATTAATGAAAAAGGTTCTATTCCAGATGGAATGTTTAATAATGAGATAATCTTTGTTATTCTTTCTTTTCTTGGATATATACCAAGCCAAACTGCACCTAGTCCGGATGAATGAGCCGCAAGAAGAATATTTTGAGTACATGCTGCACAATCCTGGGTTCCATATTCGGGAAGATGTTCCTTGTTTTTATCTCGGCAAACCAGGATAGCGGCTGAGGCTTCCTTAAGCATTTTCGAATGAGGGTGTACTTCTATTATTTCTTTAAAAACGTCATGGTCTCTTAAAATAATAAAATACCATGGTTGTTTATTCATTGTTGAAGGTGCATACATACCCGATTTGATAAGTTTTATGAGTTGACCATCAGAAACTTCCTTGCCGGAATATTTTCTTATGCTCCTGCGGGAAACAATAATATCGGTAAAATCCATGATGAAATATTAATCAGGTTTATTCTACTAAGTTAAAAATTATGTATTGTTCAGACAAATTCAATAAAAAAAACCCGGAAATTTATAAATAATAGAGGCCTTTAGGATTGGAGAGAATATTAGAAAAGTCGCCTTAGCGTTTTTTGCGGAGCAAAATATGCAGCGGCGAGTTAATATTCTTGAAAATAAATAAAATAAGGCTGCCTCGTTGTTTTGAGACAGCCCCTTTAATTTATTGTAAAATCTAACTTTTTTACCCAACCTTTATATCTATTCTCTTTTTGTCTTTTCCGCCTCTTTGAGAATTAATATCAAATTCTATCCATCCTTTTTTACCTTTCATTTTCACGAGATACCTGAATTTTAAGTTTTGTTTACCGTTTAATCTGAATTCTGTTGATTTGCCAGATTTGATATTTGCCCTTGACCTGTAATTTAATGGATCAATAGTAATATTACCATCCGGCACATCAATAAGGGATATGTTTTTTGAGGTATTAAGACTAAGTTTATCTTTAACAGTTCTTTTCAATTTGACTGACATATCGGATGATGTGGGATATGTTTTATCATTTTTAACATTTACATCAACCCAGAAAAGATCTTGAGTAGCGGGAATAATACTGATTTTTTCTATTTCAACTTTTGGAAACTGACTTGCACAGTACATTACAAATAAAGCGTTTTTCTCAGCCTCCTGTTCAATAAACCTGCCTGGAGGGGTTCTCCTCATATGTTTGGTTTCGCTACCTCCAATCCAAATTTCACCAAGATCAGGATGATTATATTTATGTGGTTTTATCCATCCTTCTCCGGTAAGGTCATAATCGATATAATGCATCATTTCTTCATCAGATAATCTTCCATCGTCGTTTTCATCAGCGATGGAGGTTGGTGATCCCCATAATTCTATCAGGTAGGAATATGCTCCAAGCATGTAATAAGTGGCGGCATGAGCCTGTCCGCTTAAGCCACCAATCGTAGGATTGTAATTTTTCAAAATTCTGGAACCTGTTGAAACAATTGAGGTTTGAGTCTCCATATCATGCCTGAATTCACTGGCAACCTGACGGTTGAATAACATAGCATATTTGTTGGTTTTCCTCAAATTTGCCAGCCTGCTATCGAATCTTTCCTGAGATTGTTTTTGTTGTTCTGCAGTAAGTTGTCTGCCTGAAACTGCTGGTGGTGCCTGCATCATTATCAGGCGTCCGGTATTATGATAATGAAAACTAGCGAAAATATTTGGATGCTTAAGTTGAAACTCAAAAACATTCCGTGTGCAATTTTCAGACATCGGATATGGATTTCCCTCTTGAAGAGACCATCCAAATGGATAGTTTCTGTTTGGGTCCGGGCCGCCTATATCATCTTCATTAATTCTTCCATCTCCGTCATTATCAAATCCTTCAGACCCAATACGACGAAATCTTAATACTTTCTCTTCAGGATAAGAAACGGGAATAAATCTTCTTTTATCCTCAGATAGTTTAAGATTGCCATTGGGATCGGCAATATACATTGTTGATAATTCCCCATCTCCATCAACATCCTCAGTCCGGTCTTCATCGTACAGGCCATCTCCATCATTATCTTCAGGCCTGAATGGTTCTCGCGGATTAGATCCAGTATTAGGATATTCCACAAATGAAGCATTAGCATCAACATTTACACCCGGCAGAATATAAAATGTGCAATTGTCAACAAGATCATGGACATATTTGTCATAATCATATCGGCTTAATAAATACCATGCCAGGTATAATGAACAGGTAATGCCATTAACTTCATTTCCGTGAACGGCACCATCAACCCACATGGCTGTTTTTTCAGTATCCTTTCCTGTTTCTTTGGCTGAAATTGTTAATAAATACTGGTCTCTCCCCATTCTGCTCTGGCCAATACTTTCTATATCAGAAAGATGTGAATATTGTTTCTGAAGTTTGTGCATAATCTGAGTCCATTCTTCATATGAATAGTAACTCTTCCAGCTAATTGGAAAATCTAACTCTCCATGATATCCACCAGGGCTGTTTTCCAGTTTATCCTGAGATTTACCTGAAGTAGCAAATATGCATAGTAATAATGCACATAAAACATATATCTGAAGTTTTTGATATTTCATTTTATTTTCCTCGTTATTAATATGATAGTTTTTTAACCTTTGTGCCACCTTTTTGAGATGTAACTACTACTTTAAGAGGGGTGTTATCTTCAACAGCAACAAGCCATTTTATTTCGCGTTTTGTTCCGGTTTGTGCTATGGATTGAGTCTGCCCTCGCATTCCCATCCTTTGCTGAGGATATCCCTGAGGGATATTAGGAGCCCTGGTTCCTTGTCTTGTACTACCAGATGATTTATATCCGGGTATTTTCATTTGTCCATCCATAACACCTACTTTTTGAAAAGCAGATCCTTGAAGGAAGGTAATTTTATCAGGATCACCAATTAACCAAACAGCATCATCCCTGTTACCCGAAAGTCGGGCACCACGCGCCAGATGAGTTGCAAGTTCGCCCTGATTCTCAATTTTCACAGTAATCTCTATAATTTTGTATTTACCCTTTGATTTTTCTTTTTTTATTTTGACCTGATCGCCTTCTTGTTTTACAGTTACTTCATTAGCATTATTTGTTGAATATAATACATTTGTTATTGCTTCGGTAATTACTACTTCAGGTAAAAGCTTGGCTCTGAATAATTCAAATTTCCAGTGTTTTTCGCATACATCGAGAAGAGGTTTCCCGGGGAAGGCATTTCCTCTTCCACTATATTTTGGAATCCAACCACCGATTTCACCATCACCGAGTTCAGGATGTTTGAATGATTTCCATGAAATAAAAAATTTGCCATCATAATTTTCATCCTGATATTTTAATAATTCCCTGCTCTGTTTTGTTCTGGCATCCCTACCTTCAAATTTTGGAAAACCTTCAATGTTCTTGACAGGATCCCATAATTCTGTTGTTGTGGAAAATGCACCATATTGTTGGTACATCCAATCAATTATCATTCCGTATCCATATCTACTGTCTCTGTCCTCATTATAACTGTTTATCCATCCGTCAGGCATTACATATCCACGATCAATTGCATAATTATTCTTAGATGAATTTTTTAATTCAGCTTTATATTTACTTATTGAATCGGGATATTGCCAGGCCTTAGGAAGATCCAGTCCAATTATTTCCAAATACTTTTTACCCATAACAAGGTCATAAACAGCAACATCTTTAGCATGCATTGATTTTTCAGAACTGGTTCCCGGTGGTCTGAATGTAAAACCTCCTGATGTATGGAAATTTTGTGCCATAAGAATATTTCTGTGATTGGTAAAAAATTCTGCAATTGCATGTGTCTCAGGTGATGATGTAGGATAATCTCCTGTACCTCCCCGGAAGCCATCATCTTTAAACCATCCTTCTGGAAAGTTTCTGTTTAAATCTATTCCACGTTCTGAATCTTCACCCCTTTTTCCATCACCATCATTATCTTTATCTTCTGTGATAACTGAATAACGCTGTTTATCAGTTTCTTGACCCTGATTAAATCTAAGCATTAATCTTGAATCTTCTTCATCAATTACATAACTACCTTCGGGATCCTTATATCTGAATTGGGTTATATAACCGTCACCATTAAGATCATCAGGCCCGTCTTCATTAATTTTACCATCACCATCATCGTCATTTTTCATACTGTTCTGCCTTTGGGAGATTCCCATTTCAACACTGTTATATACTCCATCCGGGTTGGAAACCGGGCAAATATAAATAGCCTTTGTATCTATCAATTGTTTTATCTCAGGGTCTGAAGAATAACCGGAAACAAGCTTATCGATAATATATAAACAAACCTCATTTGCTGTATATTCGTTGCCATGAATACTTCCGTCAATCCATTGAGCTGGTTTGCCCTGATAGGATTTCATTGGAATAACATTTTTCACACCTTCTTTCCTCATATTCCTTAACTTAACCTCAGCGTCGATTGTAGTTCCGTTATTTTGATTTGAAATTACCAGAACATAAATTGGTCTTCCCATATTGGTTTTTCCTATCTCTAATAAATCAGTGATTTTTGGATAAGCTTTTGCTACTTTTTTAATATAATTCACACTTCCGGTATATCCATGAAAATCGTTGAAAGAGATTGGAACTTTTTGAGCATGTGATTTAAATAAAGCAGCACAAAAAATAAGACATGTAAAAATTATTGTGAATTTTCCTACCTTGTTTATAGAATATTTCATATTATAACCTCCTAATTGTTGATATGTTGTATTTGTTAGATATTTATGCATTAATTTTTGGAAAATGTCCCCGGGATAATTCCCGGGGATTAATAATCTGTAGAGAGTTGGTTATTGATTGTAACAAGGGTTAATTACCTATATTAATGTCAACTTTTTTATTGTCTTTTCCTCCATTCTTAGAAATAAGATCAAAATTTATCCAGCCTTTATCACCTTTCATTTCAACAAGATACCTGAACTTTAATGTTTCCTTTCCTTTTAGTCTGAATTCAGTTTCTTTTTTGGAGATGGTTTTACAACTTGTTTGTCTGTTTAGTGGATCGATAATGGTTGAACCTTCAGGAACTTCTAGTAAAGTAATATTATTTGATGAACTAAAACTAAGCTTGTCTTCTACTGCTTTCTTAAGTTTTACCGATCTGTCGGAAGAAGTTGGGTAAATTTTGTCATTTTTTACAGAGATATCTACCCAGTATAAGTTTTGTGTTGCAGGAGTTATATTAACCTCGTCTATTTCAACCTTGGGAAACTGACTTGCACAATAAATAACAAACAATGCATTTCTTTCGGCTTCTTGTTCAATATATCTGCCCGGAGGTGTTCTCGACATATGTTTCTTCTGGGTTCCGCCTATCCAGACTTCTCCTATATCGGGATGTGTATATTTATGTGGTTCTACCCATCCTTCATTGTTAAGGTCAGTATCTATCCAATTCATTCTTTCTTCCTCTGAGACTCTTCCATCATTATTTTCATCTGCCCACTCAGTAGGAGATCCCCAGAGCTCTATTAAATAACTATAAGCTCCAAACATGTCGTATAGTGATGCAGGAGTCATGCCATTTCCTGAAGAGGGTGTCGGCCTGTAATTTTTCATTATTCTGGCTCCTACCGTAACAATATCAATTTGAGCCTTCATATCACCTTCATAACCCTTTTCAACCTGAAAGTCAAACGCCTGGGCATATTTATTTGTCTTTCTCATTTCTGCCAGTCTTTGCTCAAATGTCAATTGTGGCCCCCTACGTCCAAAAGGACTTCCCTGAGCCTGACCTTGAGCCTGGCCTGGAGTGGTTTTTGCTCTGGGTGGATTAACAAACATAATTAACCTTCCAATATTATGATAACAAAATCCGGCAAATATATTTGGATGATCAAGCATAAATTCATATGCATTCCTGGTACAGAATTCTGACAAAGGATATGGATTGCCGGCTTGTAAATTCCATCCCGCAGGAAAGTTTCTGTTCCCATCAGGCCCTCCAATATCATCTTCATTAATTCTGCCATCACCATCATTATCAAATCCTTCTGATCCAATCATACGGAATCTCATAACTTTATCTTCTTTATCGACAACACGAATGAATCTTCTTTTATCAGAAGATAGTTTATAATCACCGCTGGGATCAACAATATACATTTGTGAAAGTTCACCATCTCCATCAACATCCTCAGTTCTGTCTTCATCGTATAAACCATCACCATCATTATCTTCAGGACGATATGGTTCTCTTGGATTATTAGCTGTATTTGGGAACTCTACATATGATTCATTTGCATCAACATTCATACCCGGGAGAATATAAAAAGTTGAATTGTCAACTATATCGTGAATATATTTATCATAATCGTATCTGGTTAAAAGATACCATGCGATGTAAAGTGAACAGCTAATTCCATTAACCTCATTTCCATGAATTGCTCCATCTACCCACATTGCTGGTTTAGTTGTGTGGTCTCCGGCAGATTTGCCAGTTATTGTTAGTAGGTACATGTCACGACCCATACGGCTTTTTCCAATACTTTCAATATCAGCCAGGTGTGGGTATTTTTTTTGCATATCATGCATAATCTTTGTCCATTCTGAATATGCATAATATCTTTTCCAGCTTATAGGAAAATCAAGTTCGCCATGATATCCTCCAGGACTATTTTCAAGTTTTTTTTGTGCTGTGGCAGGGCTAATTAAGGCAACCAGTAAACATATTGATAATATAATTATGGCTGCATTTTTGTTAAATAATTTTGTTTTCATTGTAAATTCTCCTCTTATTTAATTGAAAGATTTTTAATATCTGTACCTCCTTTTTGTGATGTAACCATTATTTTTATTGGCGTATCGCCTTCAACAGCAATTAACCATTTCACATCTCTTTTTGGACCTTTTTGAGGTATTATATTACTAACATTTTGACTTTGTCCCATTCTTCGTTGCCTTTCACCTCTCCCATTCTGTCCTCTTCCGGGAGTAGCATCTGTTTTAAACCCGGGGATTTTCATTTGTCCTTCTAAAACGCCGATTTTCTGAAAAGCTGAACCCTGAAGAAATGTTATCTTATCAGGGTCTCCTATCAGCCAAACCACATCCTGACGGTTTCCGGCAAGATTAGCTCCTTTTGCAAGATGTGTGGCTAAAGCTCCTTTATTCTCTACGGTAGCGGAAACTTCTAAAATCTTGTATTTCTTTTTTGAATTAGCTTTTTTTATGTCTATTCCGGAATCTTTAGAAAAAGCTTTGGCATCGGAGGCGTTATCGGATGAATAAATAACTTTTGCACTGGCATCAGTAATAACAACCTCAGGCAATAGTTTTGCTCTGAAAAGTTCAAATTGCCAGTGAATATCACACACTCCTAATAAAGTTTCACCGGGAAAGGCGTTGTTGCCATAATATTTTGGAATCCAGCCACCAATTTCTCCCTGGCCAAGATCAGGATGTTTGTATTTTTTCCATGATATAAAATACTTGCCATTAAATTTTTCATCTTGATATTTAAGCATAGCTCTTTCTCTATTAACTCTTGCATTGGGCCCGCTAAATTGGGGGAAGTCTTTAATATCCTTTGAGGAATTCCAGAGCTCAGTAGTAATAGAATAAGCTCCGAATTGTTTATACATCCAGTCTGTAGCCATTCCAAAACTATATCTGGCATCTCTTTCTTCATTATAACTTACTTTCCATCCTCTTGGTAAAACATATCCCCTCTGAATTGCATATTTATTTTTTGAGTCCTTTTTGAGTTTTTCTTTATAAGAAGCAATGGAATCAGGATATAACCATGCAAGTGGAACTTCCTCGCCAATCAGTTCAATATATTTTTTGCCCATTATCAGATCCAATACTGCAACATCTTTTGGATCCATTTCAGTATGAGGTGCGGTACCCATAGGCCTGTAAGTGAAACCTCCTGAAGTATGATAAAATTGTCCGATTAAAATATTGGTGTGATTTACTAGGAATTCAACTATTGCATGAGATTCTGGTGCAGAAGTTGGATAATCTCCTGTTCCTCCACGGAAGCCGTCATCTTTAAACCATCCTTCAGGAAAGTTCCTGTTGAGGTCTATTCCACTTTCAGAGTCTTCACCCCTTTTTCCATCTCCATCGTTGTCAAAATCTTCTCTAACAACTGAATAACGTTGTTTTGTTGTGTCTGAATTTCTATTCATTCTGACCATCAGACGTGGATCTTCTTCGTCAATAATATAACCTCCTTTATCGTCTTTATAACGAAACATGGTAATATAACCGTCTTTATTCATATCATCGGGGCCATCTTCATTTATTTTACCATCGTTGTCGTTATCAATCAACATACTATTAGTTCTTTGCGAAATACCTTTTTCAATAGAGTTAAATACTCCGTCAGGATTTACTATCGGGCAAATGTAGAAGGCTTTTTTATCAATAAGGTTTTTGATTTCCGTGTCTGATTTATAGCCTGTAACTAACTTGTCTATTATATATAAACAGACCTCTGTACCAGTATATTCATTGCCATGAGTGGCTCCACAAATCCAGTGCCCTGGTTTTCCCTGATCAGGCAGCATTGGAATGACATTTTTAACTCCTTCTTTACGCATATTGCGTAATTTTATCTGGGCATCGATAGTAGTTCCAATATTTTTGTTTGAAATTACCAGAACATAAATCGGGCGGCCCATTGTGCTTTTGCCAATTTCCAGTAGATTAGTTATTTGCGGATATGCACTGGCAACTTGTTTTAAATAATTTGTTGTGCTGGTATATCCATGATAATCATCGAAGTTAATGGCAACCTTCTGTGCAGTTAAATGAGTTATTCCTGTAAAAAAGAATAAAATAAGACAGATTACAACTGTCTTGTAGAATTTGTAAGACAAAATCTTCATAATTTACCTCCTATGCATTTTAGATTTGGTGAAAAAAACAAATAATGATACCACAATTTAACCAAAAAAAAAAGGAGATGGATATGTTACGTAGAACATCGTTTTATTTTTTTGTTGTTATGGTAATCTATTATGTAAGTGTTTATTTTTGAATTTAAAGCCCATATACATTTTTATTACCTTTGTTGATTAAATATTTATAGCATATTATTAAACAGAATGCCGTGAAAAATTTTTCATTCTATTCTCTTGGCTGTAAGCTGAATTTTTCTGAAGCCTCTTCAATAGCCGGTGACATGAAAAAAGCAGGATATATTCAGGTAGATTCTACTGAGAGTCCAAATATATGTTTTATTAATACCTGTACTGTCACTCAATCAGCCGACAGAAAAAGTAAACAGGCAATAAAAAGAATTATAAAAAAATATCCTGAGGCTTTTGTAGTAGTTACAGGTTGTTTAGCACAGATTAGTGTTGAAGAGCTTGCAAAAATAGATGGGGTTGACCTTATTCTTGGTAATAATGAGAAGTTTGATATTTTAAAATATTTAGATAAAGTAATAAAGAATAAAGCTCCGGAAATATTTAATGAAAATATCATGGGTCAGGATGAATTTAATCCTTCGTTTTCATTAAGTGACAGAACCCGATCTTTTTTTAAAGTTCAGGATGGATGTGATTACAAATGTTCGTATTGTATAATCCCTCATGCAAGGGGAAAAAGCAGAAATATTTCCATTAAGAATACCTTATCAATTGCTAAAAATATCACCAAATCTGATGTTAAAGAAATAGTATTATCAGGAGTCAATGTGGGTGATTTTGGAAAATCAACAAATGAGAGATTTGTTGATTTAATTAAAGCTCTGGATGAGCTATCTGGAATCGAAAGATTCAGAATATCATCAATTGAACCAGATTTGCTAACAGATGAAATAGTTGATTTTATTGCCAAATCAAAATCCTTTGTCCCTCATTTTCATATTCCACTTCAGTCTGGATCAGGCCGTATACTGAAATTAATGAAAAGAAGATATGGCGTATCAACTTTCACAAATAGAATTAATATAATTCATTCAATAATGCCTCTTGCATGTATTGGAGTAGATATTATTACCGGTTTCCCTGGAGAAACTGATGAGGATTTCCAGGAGACATATGAATATCTCAAACTCATCGATATTTCTTACATTCATGTTTTTCCCTATTCTGAAAGAAATAATACCTATTCAGTAAAAATGCACCCAAAGATAAATAGTGAGAAAATAAAAAAGAGAAAAAAAATATTGCAATATTTATCTGAAGAAAAGAAGAAAAAATTTTATAAAAAGAATATAGGACAAACGGCCAATGTTCTTTTTGAAAGTGGAGAGTTGAGTGGAGGATTAACCGGTTTTACAACCAATTATATTAAGGTGGAAATTCCTTATGATAAGGGAAAACTAAATACAATAATGTCTGTAAAATTAAAAGGTATTATTGAAAATGGAAATATGAGTTGTGAATTTTTGTAATTTTAAACGAATTATTAAAGATTATCATGGTAGATGTTGAAAAGGCCTGTTTACAAACAATCGATCTTTGCAGAGAGGTAGGGAAATTCATTAACTCTAATGTTAATAAAATATCCTCAGATATTATCGAGACAAAAAGTAAAAATAGTTTTGTTACATATGTTGATAAAACAGCTGAAAGGAGTTTGGTTAAGGGCTTATTGAAAATTATTCCGGAAGCTGGTTTTATTACAGAAGAAAAAACTATAAATAAAAAAGGCGAAAAATATAATTGGGTAATAGACCCATTGGATGGTACAACAAATTATATTCATGGCCTCCCTCCTTATTCAATTTCCATTGGCTTGTTAGATCAAAAGGAAATAGTAATGGGGGTAATTCTGGAACTTTGTCTTAATGAATGCTTTTATACATGGAAAGATGGTGATGCCTTTCTTGACGGAAAAAAGATTTCAGTTTCAAAGGTCCCGAAAATAAGTGATTCATTATTTGCCACCGGATTTCCCTATTGTGAATTTGATCATTTGGACGAATATATAAAACTGTTTACCGAACTTATGAAACAATCGCAGGGAATACGAAGGTTGGGATCAGCTGCAGTTGACCTGGCATATGTTGCATGTGGAAGGTTTGATGGATTTTTTGAATATGGTTTGAATCCATGGGATGTTTCTGCCGGCGGCATAATTATTAAACAGGCTGGCGGAATAGTTACAGATTTTGCAGGAGAAAGTAATTTTCTCTTTGGC
>JBHOTF010000025.1:0-34121 GCA_042584005.1 Bacteroidota bacterium | reverse complement strand
ATTACAGTTGGAGATATAGATTTAAAAATTGCAGAACAAAAAACTGATGGGCATGCAAATGGAATAGCTGTGCAGATTGATATAAATGATAAAGAACAGATAAATAATTTCATCAAAAATAATGATGTGATAATTTCCATGCTTCCTGCCAGCTTCCATCCTGAGGTAGCGAGAATGTGTCTGGATAATAATAAACATATGCTTACTGCATCATATGTGTCGGAATATATAAGAGAACTTGATAAAGAAGCCAGACAGAAGGGTATTATTCTTGCCAATGAGTTAGGCGTTGATCCCGGTATCGATCATATGTCGGCAATGAAAATAATTGACCGGATAAAAAACAAAGGCGGTAAAATTTTATCATTTGTTTCAAATACAGGAGGTTTGGTTGCTCCTGAATATGATAATAATCCATGGAATTATAAATTTACATGGAGTCCGAGATCGGTTGTACTGGCAGGGCGCGGCCTCGCTAGATTTATCAAGAATGGAAGGTATAAATATATTCCTTATAATAAGTTATTTACCAGAACGCAGATTACCGAAGTGCCGGGTGCAGGTAAATTCGAATATTATCCAAACAGAGATTCTCTATGTTATAGAGAGACATATAAATTAGATAATATACCAACTATGTTTAGGGGGACTTTACGCAGACCTGGTTTTTCTGAAGCATGGGATGTATTCGTTCAATTGGGTTGTACAGATGATAGTTATGAGGTCGAGGATATTGAGAAAATGACCTGGTACGATTTTCTAAACTGTTTTTTGAGATATCAGCCTGAAATTCCTGTGGAAAAAAAACTGGTTAAATATCTTAAAATTGAGCCTGAAGGTGTTATAATGCAGAAACTTCGATGGCTTGGGATTTTCGAAAATCAAAAGATTGGCCTGAAGAAAGGCACACCTGCAAAAGTGCTGCAACATTTGTTGGAAAAGAAATGGAAACTTGAAGATGACGATAAAGATATGATAGTTATGCAGCACAAGTTTATTTATGAATTGAATGGTGAAAAAAAAGAAATCATATCATCAATGGTAATAAAAGGGCAGAATAATATACATACGGCAATGTCGATTACTGTGGGGCTACCTCTGGCTATTGCTACTAAATTTATTATGACTGGCAAGATAAAAGAACCCGGAGTTCATATCCCGGTAAAGGCTGATTATTATGAACCTATTCTGGATGAATTAAAAGAATATGGAATTGATTTTGTTGAAGAAGAAAAATCATTCTGAACCGGAATTATTAAGTTTTACATATTTCCCTGATGGCAATCGAAACTTCAAATTTTTGAAGTTATATTCCAGGCAATTTCCTTACAAATGGTTTTAAGTCCGGTTCTCGCATTTTTTACAGAATGCTGGATTTCTTCTTTAGATTTTACCAGAGAAAATATTTTCTGAATACCAATATCACTTTTAAGCTTGTTGTTTCCTTCAAAATAGCCGCAAACCGACCAAACCGGTACAGAATGTTTTTGTGCTCTTATACAAAGTTTTCTAAGAAGCTTATTATGAAGAGTTTGGGTGTCAATACTTCCTTCACCACTAATAATCAGATCAGCATCCTTTATATGTTTATCCAAAGCAGTTATTTCTGCAATTATATCTGCTCCAGATTGGAGTTCTGCAAAAAGAAAAGCTGATAAGCCACCTCCAAGACCACCAGCAGCTCCCGAGCCTGGTATATTTTGTATATTAATATTAAATTTTGTTGAGATTTTATTAGCCAGATTTTTCATTCCCTTATCAAGCATTTCAGTTTCTTTTGCTGAGGCCCCCTTTTGAGCAGAATATGTTATTGCTGCTCCATTGGGGCCATAAAATGGATTGTCAACATCACAAGCAGCAATTATTTTTATATCCATATTTCTGAAAATGTAGCCTGAGTTGTCAATTTCATTAATTTTAATAAGGTTTTCTCCACTCCCCTTTAATTGATTTCCGTATTTATCGTAAAAAACATAACCCAGAGCACTGGCAAGACCTGTTCCTCCATCATTGCCCGCACTGCCACCCAGGAATACAATTATTCTTTTGGCTCCGGTAAGAACAGCATGTTTTATAAGTTCTCCGCTTCCATATGAACTTGCCTTTTTACAATCTTTTTTATCGCGTGGTATAAGAGTCAGCCCATATGCCAACGCACTCTCAATGTAGGCTGTTTTGTTTTTTTTATTATAAAGATATTTCGTGTCAACCGAATTGCTAAAAGGGCCTGAAACTGTTAAAGTAATTTCGTCTGCATTCAATATTTCTGATATTACCTCAAGCGAACCTTCACCTCCATCAGATTGTGGCAGTCGTGTTATTTTCAGGTCAGGAATTTGATTTATTAGTTCATTATATAAAATATTACAAACTTCATTTGAAGATAATGAGGATTTAAAGCTGTCGGGAGCAAGCAATATTTTCATAATATTATCTGCTTATTCTATTTTTCCATCCTTAATTGTAATTATTCTATCAGACATGTCAGCAAGAGAATGATCATGTGTAACTATTACAAAAGTTTGATGATATTTTTCTCTAAGCTTAAAGAATAGTTCATGCAGCTCTTTTTGATTTTTTGAATCAAGATTGCCTGATGGCTCATCTGCAAGAATAACTGAAGGATTGTTAATCAATGCTCTGGCAACTGCTACTCTTTGCATTTCACCTCCGGAAAGTTCATTTGGTTTGTGATCAAGACGTTCATCCAAATTTAGAAAACTAAGAATTTCTTTAGCTTTTCCTTCTGCCTTCCTTTTTGGAGTTTTTGCTATAAACGATGGGATACAGACATTCTCAAGAGCAGTAAATTCAGGGAGCAAATGATGAAACTGGAAAATAAAACCTATATTATTATTTCTAAAACTCGCAAGTGACTTCTCATTAAGATCCTGGGTATTAATACCATTAATATTAATTATTCCGGTATCTGCTTTGCTAAGAGTTCCTAATATTTGCAGCAGGGTGGTTTTTCCTGCACCGCTTGATCCTACAATAGCAACAATTTCTGCCTGTTTAATTTCAAGATCAATTCCTTTAAGAACATTAAGTTTTCCAAAAGATTTTTGTATGTTGTTTGCCCTAATCATTATTTAATGCATGTATTTATTCAAAGGTAGGAAAAAATGATATATTGAAAAATCCGAATATTATTTGTGTTTATTTATCAATTTTATTTCAATGATTCTTGTTTTGCTTGCTTCAATAATTTTAAATTCAAATGGTTCTATATTAATTATATCACCATTTCTTGGCATACTTTCATAATTGAAGAAAATAAAACCGGCCAGAGTTTCATATTCATCAGAGTCGGGGATATTAAGATTATATTTTTCATTGAGGTAATCTATCTCTTGTCTTCCTGAGAAAATATATTCCATATCGTTAATTTTCTTTTCAACAAGATCGGTTGTATCATGTTCATCCTCAATTTCGCCGAATATCTCTTCTAAAATATCTTCAGTTGTCACCATACCGGCTGTGCCACCAAATTCATCAACAACAACTGCAATACTTTTCTTTTCTTCCATCAATGATTTAAGTAATTTTTGGGCAGGCATGGTTTCAGGTACTATATGCACCTGGTTGAGTACAGTTTTAATTTTATCAGGGTTTTTATAAATATCATATGAATTAGCAAAACCAATAATTTTGTCAATATTGTCTTTATATATGAGGATACGTGAATATCCAGTCTCAATAAATTTTTGTTTTAATTCGGATATAGTATTATTAACTTCAAGAGCAGTAATTTCAGTCCGTGGGATCATACATTCTCTCAACTTTAGCTTTGAAAAATCAAGTGCATTCTGGAATATCTTTACATCATGTTCAATATCGTCAGGAGTTTCAGAATTTGTTTTCATTTCGGTAAAATAATGATCCAGATCAACTCGTCCGAAAGTATGCTTTATCTGATTCTGGCTGTCACCTTTTTTCAGAGTGCTTTTAATAAGGATGTTAGATAGTTTTAATGCAACAATACTGATTGGGTACAAAAGATAAAAAAAGAACAAAACAGGAACAGAGAAAATATTCAGAAAGCGGTTTGGATTTAACCTGAACATTGTTTTAGGTAAAAACTCGGCGGTTAAAAGTATTATTAATGTTGAGATAATTGTCTGAATTGCTAAAACAGCATAATCTGCATCAATGAAATTTCTTATTGTGGGTTCAAGAACAATTGCCATCTGAATACCATATATTACAAGAGCAATATTATTTCCAACAAGCATTGTTGCAATATAGTGGGAAGGATTTTTATTTAAGAATGAATTTATTTTTGAAGAAATATTCCCTTTTTTTCTCTCGACTTCAATTCTTAGTTTATTTGAAGTAACAAAAGCGATTTCCAAGCCTGAAAAAAAGGCTGAAAAAATCAGGCTGATAAATATAATAATAAGATTACCCATATTTTATCTGGTAGTGGAATCTTCTTTAATATAATAGCTTCCACCTCCTCCTTTAATTGTATATGATGAAAAGTTCTGGTTGGCTGTAAAACCATTTTCTCCATATGTAACATCTTTACCTTTTTTTATCCGGATGAATTTATCAGAATAAACAATTTCTTTTTTTCTGTCCCAGAACATTTGTTCGGTGTTGAATATTTCATTTTTTAAATAATTGTTTACTTCAACATTGTTTCTGGCTTCATAAATTTCACTTTTTTTATTATAAATGGCATATCCCGACGACATTTTAGTTTCTAAGATACCTTGTTTATCGTAAAAAAACACAATCATCCCATTGGGGAATATTGAAGTTGCCTCTTTATCCTCTGTTTGTTCAAATTCCAATAATTTAGGAGAAATAATTCTTGCCTTAACAAATCCTGAATCAGAATATAATATTGTGATATCTGTTGCAGACATTACCGGTCTCTCGTTCCAGTTTGCAACAGCTTTAACTTCGTTGATATTATTTTCGCAGGAAAAAATCACTACTATAAGCATTACACTTATAATAATGTTCATAATGCATTTAAAGATTTTTAATATGGCAGTGGCCATTTTTTATTTTCTTACTCTAATAGTAGTGTTTTCCTTAATCCAACCACCAATAGAATAAGTATCATTTTCTTTTAGAGTTGCAAAGTGAATTTGGCCGGAGTTTGGAAAATATTCAGAATATTTAACGATCATATCGTTAGCTTTTTTTATTTTTTCAGGATCATCTGTTTTAGATCTGGCTAGTGCGAAATAATCAACAGCAAGCCAAAACACTGATGATTTTTCTAATTCGTCATCGCTGAATTTTGAACTAGACATAACATAAATATTGCCTTTAAGTATATATGAATCGTAATTATCAGGATTAGCTTGTATCGCTTTATTGGCATATTCTCTTGATTTCTGATAATCGCCTCTGGAAAAAAGTATAGATCCAATTAGGTGATAATAAGTTGACTTTGTTATAGGATCGGTTTCGATATTAATAGCACTATTTAAATACTCAGTTGCTTTATCATATTCTTCTTTTGAAATAAATATTCTTGCCATTGAATATGCTTTATTTGCAGTTGGTTCAAGCCTGTACAGAGCTTCAATTGCTTCAATATAAAACTCAGATTCAGTACATTCTGCATTAGAAAGCAACTTAGAGATTTTTTTAATCAAATCAATATCATCCGGGTTTTCTGCAAATTTTTCTTTGAACAGATCTTCAAGAGCCTCACAATCAGCAGCTCCTGAATTTGTGAAATGCTGTTCTATTCCTTCTTTGGCTGTAGTGAAATACTGATCTCCTGGTTTTTGCTTAAGATTATATTCAGCAATATCGCTGCATAGAGAATAATCCTCAACAATTTTTTCGGTTCCGATTAATCCTGTTACGAAAAGTTGCCTGGAGCATTGCATGTAGGTTAAAATTACATTGGCATTTGATCTATTTCCCATCAGTTCAATAGATCTTTCTAAAACAAGATATCCGGCTTCAACATCCTCTTTTCTATAAAAAATCATATCAATTCCTTTTTGGCCAAGAATTGCTCCTTCAGGAAATCTGGTATATGTGCCGAAATGTTCAATTCTTAAATCATAAATGAGAAATAAACTGTCAATTAGCTCTTCTTTTTTTACAATATCTTCTTCTGAATCAATCCGGTCTTTAAACATATTTCTTCCGTGAGTATATATGTTTCTGCTGAATTTAGGACAAATTCTTAATGTCTCATTCCATGGCCCAAGTGCACTAGTATATTCTTTATTTTGATAGAAACTACTATAGATAGAAGCATTTCGAATACACTTGAGCGAGTCACTTCCATATCTGGAGCTTCTAGTTTGTGAAAAACTAACTGTTGATATTAATATACTGATAATTGAGATTAACAATAGTGATTGTAAAGCTTTTTTCATTATTTATATAATTTCAAGATTTATTAATTCCACTTACGTTTTTTAAACCAAACATCCTGCAAAGTTAAGTTTAATCCAATAATTGCATAATTTTCCTTTAGTAAATTATTCTCAAGAGTTCCTCTTTTCCCGAACTCAAAAGAAATATTAATACTCGTTTCTGATAAAGAATTATATTGAGTTTTAGCCAGAGGCAAACTTAATCCAAGGCTCAGGCCAATCTCATTTAGCTGATTTCCTCTCAACTGAAGGTAAGTATTGCTAATATGACCACCAACACGATACCTTACTCGTTGAAAATAATTATTCAGCGATCTATAATCTGGCACAAATTCCATACCAAAACTTATTCTATTACTATTTGCCAAAGAATCTTTTTTCCCTAGAAAGGATGTGTTTTCCCAGTTTTGTTGATAATAATCGGCTCCGAAAGTAAATTTATCTTCTTCTCCGAATGTAAAACCCAATCCGAAATTTCCCGGAAGAGAAATTAAATTTGGCTCATTATTAATATCACTGATTGTATCTTTAACAGTACCTGCATAATTTATTATGGTCATGTCGTGACGAACATCCAGATTGGTTTTATTCCCATAAATACCTCCAATTGTTAATTTACGATCATTATTAAAATCGATAGAATATTGTAAGCCAAAATCAAAAATAACATCACTAATAATTGTTTTATCAGTCTTTGAGCTATTTAGAAAATCGACCTCCTCAGGGAAAGTAATAGATTTGCCTTGTTCAAGTGAGCCGAATAAATATGAGAAATTCAACCCTAATGAAAGGTTTTTAACAGGTTCTACTGCACCTCCTATATAAAACTGACTAATACCTCCGGTGCCACTATAATTATAATTGACGTCACCAATACTGTTAAAAGTTTGAATATCATTTATATCATATCCAACATTGCTATACGGAATGACCCCTATACTGGCAGCCATTTTTTTACTAACAGGAAATCCAATTGCCAGGTAAGAAAAACTGGCATTGTTGGCTGTTTCAGAGTAATTATTGGTTTTGAATTTACTAATTCTATCACTAAGGCCAAATTCAAAAGTTACCGACATGCTATCAACTCCACTATCCATGCTATTGTATGATGCCGGATTAATCATATTCAGGTGTCGTTTATCATTTATACCAATTCCTATTCCGCCCATTGCTTTACTCTGGCCAAAACCTTTCCAGTATAAATCGCCTAATCCAAATCTGGAATAAGGTGAACTAACAGTATTTTGTGAATTGCCTGAATAGAATACTGAACTTAAACAGATTAAAAGAATAGTTAATCTGCCGGCGAAATATTTTGATTTATTCATATTTAACATACTCATTTTTCTCCTTATATTATTCTATTAATATTAAAATACATGAAAATAACATTTTTAATTTGTTAAGTTATATTCCAGTATTGTATTTAAACCGATAAGGACCAAATTTGAGTTTACAAATATGGTACTTTTTAGTTTTTTATCAAACAAAAAACTATCACCACCTGTCAAAATTATTTTCAGATTTAAATAATTCTTTTCTATTTTACATATATATGATTCTATTTCAAATAAAACTCCATTTAGAACCCCCGATATTATTGCATTATTAGTTGTGTTTGCAATTAAATCGAATTTATCTTTAGCTGATAAGAGGGGGAGATTTTTTGTATATTTATTCAAAGCTTTAAACCTTATATTCACTCCCGGTGAAATGTTACCTCCTAAATATTCAGCCTTATTATTAATAAATTCAAATGTTATTGCCGTTCCAAGGTCAATAACCAAAACGTTTTCATTGGGAAAGATATTGTATGCCCCTGTTACTGCTGCAATCCTGTCTTTTCCAAGGGTATCGGCTGTATTATAACAATTCTTAACCGGAGTTAAAGTATTGGCTTTTTGTTCAATATATTTTTTTGAATTTTTTTGTAAATAATCTCTTACTTCTTTGTCAGTATCTCTAACAGATGAAAGTATGGCATTATTTATACCCGGAAAATTTTTAAAAAGAGTATTGAGTTCATTTATTCCGAAATGTTCAAATTTTCTGACATCTTTCAAATCATCCCCCAGAAAAATTCCGGTTTTTGTTCTAGTATTTCCCTGGTCTATTACTATATTCATTTAATTATCAATCAGAATTATGGGGCAAAATTATATAAATATTGTTAATTATCGATCATTTTTGAAAGTATATGTCGGCTTTCATTAATACTGGTAACATTTGGGAACCTTATGCTTAGTTTATTTTTATTTTCTACAATGCGGCAACTTGCCTGATTTTTTTGAACAAAAGTTATTAATTCCCCAAACCTTTCAGATCGGAAATATGGAGAATCCTGGTTTGAAATAAAATAGCAAATTAGAATATTATTTTTTAGTAGAATTTTTTCAAAACCAAGTTTCATAGCTATCCATCGTAATCGAACAACATTAATTAATTCGGTAGTTTGATCAGGAACAGACCCAAAGCGGTCAATAAGGTTTGCTTCAAATATTTGGAGCATAGTTTCATCCTGCATTTCATCCAGTTCTTTGTATAATTTTATGCGTTCTGAAATATTACTTATATAATCCTGAGGGAAAAGAACTTCCATATCAGTATCGATCTGGCAGTCGAGAACAAATCTGTCGCTAACAGCTTCGCTGAAAGTTGAACTTTCCATACTGACGGTATCTCCTGAATAAAACTTACTGTATTCAGTTTCTTTAAGTTCCTGCAATGCTTCATTAAGTATTTTCTGATATGTTTCAAATCCTATGTCAGCTATAAAACCACTTTGTTCCCCACCAAGAAGGTTGCCGGCACCCCTGATATCAAGGTCCTGCATTGCAATATTAATTCCACTACCCAGTTCTGAGTATTCTTCAATAGCGTTAAGCCTTCTACGTGCATCTTTTGGAAGCAAATGGATTGGCGGAGTGAATAAATAGCAAAAAGCTTTTTTATTTGAGCGTCCAACCCGGCCTCTAAGCTGGTGGAGGTCGCTTAATCCGTAGTTCTGGGCATTATTAATAATAATTGTATTTGCATTCGGAATATCCAGTCCGTTTTCAATTATGGTTGTGGCTATAAGAACATCAAATTCCCCATTTATAAAAGCAAGCATTTTATCTTCAAGCATAGTTCCAGGCATTTGTCCGTGTGCAACAACTGTACTAATGTTGGGACAGATTCGGTTTATCATGGCCTCAACTTCCTTAATATTTTGCACCCTGTTATGAACAAAAAACACCTGTCCGTTCCTGTTTACTTCATAGTTGATTGCTTCTTTAATAATGTCTTCATTCAGATTATGCAGTTCTGTAATTATTGGGTGCCTGTTTGGAGGAGGAGTGTTAATTATCGACATATCTCTTGCTCCCATTAAAGAAAATTGCAAAGTGCGAGGAATAGGGGTTGCTGTAAGAGTAAGTGTATCGATATTTATTTTTATTTGTTTTAATTTCTCTTTTACAGCTACACCGAATTTTTGTTCTTCATCAATAATCAATAATCCCAGATCATTAAAACCAATATCTTTTCCAACAAGCCGGTGGGTGCCGATAATAATATCTGTTTTTCCTGATTTTAGTTTTTCTATACTTTCTTTTTGTCGTTTTGATGATTTAAGCCTTGAAATATAATCTACCTCACATGGTAAATTTTTCAATCTTTCGCTAAATGTGCGATAATGCTGCAGTGCAAGAATTGTTGTTGGAACAAGAATGGCGGTTTGTTTTCCATCGATTGCGGCTTTTAATGCTGCTCTTATAGCAACTTCTGTTTTTCCGAACCCTACATCTCCACATACAAGTCTGTCCATCGGGACTTCCGATTGCATATCAGCTTTAACATCTTTTGTAGCTTTTAGCTGATCGGGAGTATCCTCATAAATAAATGATGCCTCCAATTCATGATTTATATAATTGTCTTCTGAAAAAGCAAATCCTTTTTTTGTATTTCTTTCAGCATATAACTTAATAAGATCAGCGGCAATATCTTTAATTCTACTTTTTGTGCGAGTTTTTAATTTTTGCCATGCTCCAGAACCAAGTTTATAAATTTTTGGTTTTTCACCATCCTTTCCCTTGTATTTTGATATACGGTGAAGAGAATGAATACTTACATACAGTATATCCTGATCTTTATACACCAAACGAATGCTTTCATGTTTTTTTCCGTGATTATCAATAGTTTGAAGTCCTCCAAATTGTCCAATACCATGATCAACATGAACAATATAATCGCCTGGCTGGAGGCTTGTAAGTTCTTTAATCTTTATTGATTCTTTCTTCCTAAAAGCTTTACGAAAAGTGAATTTATGGTATCTGTCGAATATCTGGTGATCGGTATAAAAGCATATTTTAAGGTCATGGTCAATAAATCCTTCATGAAGAACATATAAGGCTGGTTCAAACAGAAGTTTGCTTTCTTCGGATGTATTAAGAATTACATTTAATCTTTCGATCTGTTTCTCGTATGGAAAAAGAATAATATTCCTGTATGATTCCTTACTCAATTCTTCAAGATTTTTTCTCAGCAGGTCATAATTTTTATTAAAAACAGGTTGAGGCGAAGTATTAAACTTTATGCTTCTATCTTCCTTATTACTAAAATATTGTTTTGATTCAATTAATGGAAAATCAATTAGTTTTTCCTTAAGGCTATTCCTGCCTTCAATCAGTTCGCTTACAGGCAGTTTTTCGGATATTTCATTGCTGTCATCTTGAATACTATTCACATAATCTTTATAAATAGTATCAATTCTGTTAAGAATATATTCCGGTTCTTTTAACCATATTATTGTTTCAGAAGGAATAAAATTCAAAAATGAATCTCTTTGCTCAGAAAGCAGTTTTTCCTGAATATTTGGAATAATTGTTATGCTCCTCAGTTTTTCTTTTGAAAGCTGAGTTTCAATATTAAAACTTCTTATTGATTCTACTTCATCTCCAAAAAAATCTATTCTGTATGGATATTCTCCTGAGTAAGAGAATATATCGATAATACTACCCCGAACGGAATATTGTCCGGGTTCATATACAAAATCATTCCTTTCGAATTCGTATTCATTAAGCACCTCAATTAGAAATTTGGTCGATATATTTTCTCCGGTTTTTAATTGAAGAGTATTTTTCTTAAGTGATCGTTTTGTGATCACTTTTTCCATAATTGCTTCAGGATAAGTAACCAGTATAAAATTCTTATTTCGGTTGTTATATTTATTAAGACACTCGGTTCTCATTAGTATATTTACCTGATCGGTTGAATCATATTGAACAGAGCGTTTAAATGATGAAGGGAAAAAGTATACTTTTTTTTCACCAAGCATACTATTAATATCATTATAAACGTATGCAGCTTCTTCACGATCGTTGAGAACTAATAAGTAAGGCCCTGGATTATTATTAAAAAGTGAAATTATTAGCATTGAAGATGCAGAACCGGACAGGTTCTTTAAGCTCACAGGCTTTCTTTCATTAGAAGCTAATAAGTTGGATATCTCTGCAAGTTCTTTACGTTCAGAGAATAAATTGATGATTTCTTTATTGTTCAAGACTTAGAAAATTTTCTGCCAAATCAACCATATCAGGAGAACCTACATAAAAAGGTGTTCTTTGGTGCAGGTCATCAGGTCTGATCTCAACAATTCTTTTAATTCCGTTGGTAGCTTTACCTCCGGCCTGTTCGGCGATAAACGACATTGGATTACACTCATATATTAGTCTGAGTTTTCCATTTGGTGCACTTGCTGTTTCAGGGTATATGAAGATTCCTCCTTTAAGAAGGTTGCGATGGAAATCTGATACAAGAGATCCAATATATCTGGATGAGTAAGGAAGATTAGATTTTTCGTCTATTACCTGGCAATGTTTAATAAATTTCTTTACTCCTTCAGGAAATTTTAAATAATTACCTTCATTTATGGAATATATGCTTCCTGATTTTGGGGTTTTAATATTAGGATGTGACAGGCAAAATTCTCCAATCGACGGATCATAGGTAAAACCATTAACACCTTTTCCTGTTGTAAATACAAGCATTGTTGAGGAGCCATAAATAACATATCCGGCTGCAACCTGTTTGTCTCCATTCTGCAAAAAATCTTCAGGTTTAGCTTTATGTCCGCGCTTTGATATCCTTCTATAAATTGAAAAAATAGTACCTATAGAAACATTTACATCAATATTTGAAGAGCCATCCAATGGATCCATACAGAATATATATTTTCCGTCATTGGCCATTTCATCTTCAAAAGTTATTATTTCCTGATTTTCTTCCGAAGCAATACCACAACACTCCCCACAAGCTTTAAGAGCAGTTGTAAACTGCTCATCAGCAAACACATCCAGCTTCTTTTGTTCCTCGCCCTGAACATTTATTTCTCCGGCTTTTCCTAGAATATCAACAAGCCCTGCTTTATTCACTTTTTTATTTACAATTTTTGCAGCAACTACAATATGATTAAGCAAATGAGAAAGTTCTCCTTTGGCATAAGGAAAATCGGCCTGTTTCCGGATAATAAATTCATTTAGCGTTACAATTGGATATGATTCCATATATTTAAAGTGTTAATTATAAATATAATTATTAATCTTTTTCCTGAAGAAATTCTTCAAGCTTGTCGACCATACGACGAGAGCCAATATATAAAGGGACAGTTTGTCCAATTTCTGATGGTTTAATTTCAAGAATGCGATCTTCGCCGTTAATAGCTTTCGCCCCCGTCTGTTCTGTAATAAATGCCATCGGATTGCATTCATTTTGCAGAAATAATTTTCCCTTCGGATATTTTGCACTTGGTGGATATATAAAGATACCACCTTTAAGAATATTTCTGTGAAAATCGGATACCAGTGATCCAATATATCGTGAAGAGTATGGACGTTTAGTAGGTTTGTCAATTTCCTGGCAATATTTAATATATTTTTTAATGCCAGTTGGAAATTCCAAATAATTACCCTGATTAATAGAATATATTTTTCCTGATACCGGAGTACGAATATCAGGATGAGATAAACAGAATTCACCGATTGATGGATCCAGTGTGAAACCATTTACACCTCTTCCACTAGTGAATACCAGCATAGTAGATGAGCCGTATATAATATAACCGGCAACAATCTGATTTCTGCCTTCCTGCAGAAAGTCTTCCGTAGTGGCTTTATTTCCACGGGCAGATCGCCTTCTGTATATAGAAAATATCGATCCTGATGAAACATTTACATCAACATTTGAAGAACCGTCAAGTGGAAAAATGTTGACTATATATTTTCCCTGATTTGCTGTTTTATCATCGAAGGTAATAATTCTTGGTCCTGTACCTGATAAAACGCCACAACATTCTCCACTGGCTTTTAGGGAGTTGACAAATTGCTTTTCTGAAAATTCATCAAGATTATTCAGCTCTTTGCCAATTTTGTTATTTTCGAAAGCGCCCAGAATATCGATAAGGCCAGCTTTATTTATCCGTTTATTAATGATTTTTGCTGCTACACCTAAATGACTCAACAGGTGTGATAACTCTCCCTTTGCATATGGAAAATCGGCCTGTCGGCGAATAATAAATTCATTTAGAGTGATAATAGAATAGGCTTTCATAACAGAGCAAAATACTTGAATAACTAATTCCTCAAAGGTAAAAAAAATGTAAAATATTATGCCATTTATGATAAGTTATGAAACCACAAATCTGGCAGTTTTTCGACTTTTTTGCTGAATAAAAACTTTTTTGTCTTTTAACTGCTCATTAATAGCATTTTGTGTGTAATGTCTTATTGTAATTAGTGTAAGATTATCATTATATAAAACCCTGAATTTCTTTTTCAAGTCTTCAATAAATTCAGAGATCTTTTTTTTGTCGTCAGTTAAACATAGTGAAAATGAAATTGCCGAGTTTTGCGTCAGATTAACCTTAATTCTGTATTTCGCCAAAAGGGAAAAAATTTCACTCATATTATCCTCAGCGATAAATGAGAAATCGCGTGGTAGTATTGATATCAGCACTTGTTCCCTTTTAAATATGTATACCGGAGGAATTTTTATGGTTTCCGTAATTTCATAAATTATTGTCCCTGGTTTTTCGGGCTTATAGAATGATTTAACATATAGAGGTATTTTCTTATTCTGTAGAGGTTTTATTGTTCTGGGATGAATAACTTTTGCACCATAAAAAGCCATTTCTATAGCTTCATGATATGATATTTTATCAAGTTTAACAGTTTTCTTAAATTCAGAAGGGTCAGCATTTAGTACTCCTTCAACATCTTTCCAGATAATAACTTTTTCAGCATTCAATATATAAGCTATTAAAGAAGCTGTAAAATCGGAGCCTTCACGGCCAAGAGTTGTTGGAACACCTTTTTTTGTTGCTCCTATAAATCCCTGGGTAATATATACTTTGTGTTTATTGAAATCAAATTTGTTGGTAATCAGCCTTGTACATACATCCCAACATGGCCTTGCTTCACCAAAATTTTCATCGGTAATTATTAGGTCCTTAGCATCCAGCCATGAATTTTTTATTTCCTTCAGATTTAAATATTCTGATATTATTTTGGTTGACAATATTTCTCCATACGAAACAATCTTATCGTAAATAATGCCATAATCATTTAAGGGAGGATTATTAATCAGGTTTTCAATTTCAGTAAATGTTGAATTTATATCTGAGAATACAGGATGCTTATCCGGAAATAGTTCTAAAATTATGTTTATATGATATTCTTTCAGGTTTTCAAATAATATATACTTTTCTTTTGATTGTGTAAAATAATGGCTTGATAATTTCTCAAGTTCATTAGTAATTTTACTCATAGCTGAGATAACAATAACCAACTCCTCTTTACATACCTCAACAATTGTTTTTAGTTTTTTTATTGCATTGGCATCTTTTACTGTTCCTCCACCAAATTTATATACTTGCATTTATTAAATTCTATTAATTATTTGTTTTTCGATAAGAAATATTATTAAATATTTCTGTCAAATACCAGGCGTTTACCCCTGTGTTTTTCGTTGAATTTACCATTTTCATAAACCAGATGCCCGTTTACGAATGTATGGGTTATTTTAGAATGAAATACTTCCCCTTCTAATGGCGACCATTGACATTTATAAAGAATGTTTTCCTTATTAACTTCCCATTTTGTGTTGGGATCTATTAATACAAGGTCGGCATAATATCCTTCTTTTATGTATCCTCTTTTTTTTACATTAAAAATATCAGATGGTGTATGACACATTTTTTCGACAATCTTTTCTATGCTTATTTTATTTTGCTTCCATAGTTCAAGCATTACAGGTAAAGAATGTTGAATCATTGGGCCACCTGATGGAGTTTTAAAATATGACCTTTCTTTTTCAGGAACATCAAATTGTTTCTCAATTGAGGTGTGAGGAGCATGATCAGTTGCAATAATATCAATTTTATTCTCAATCAATGCTTTAATCAATGCATCCCTGTCTGAAGCTTTTTTAATTGCCGGGTTCCATTTTATTTTAGTTCCCAGTTTATCATAGTCAGCATCGCTGAACCACAAATGATGGACACATACTTCAGAGCTTATTTTTTTACGTTCAGCTAAAGTTAAATTTTCAAAAAGCCCCAGTTCTTTTTCTGAACTCAGATGAATCAGATGTAATCGTGTTTTAAATTTTTTTGCCAGAGCAACAGCTTTGGAGGATGATTTATAACATGCTTCAGTGCTTCTTATTACCGGATGCATATTTACAGGAATATTTTCTCCGTATATAGCCTTATATTTTTTTAAATTTTCCTGAATGGTTATATCATCTTCACAATGCACTGCAATAATTACTGGTGATAGTTTAAATATTCTTTCAAGACTAGAATCGTTATCAACCAGTAAATTTCCGGTTGAAGATCCCATAAAAACTTTAAGTCCGCAAATACTTTCCGGGTCAATCTTTATAATCTCCTCAATATTGTCATTAGTAGCACCCAGATAAAAAGAATAATTTGCTAGAGATTGTTTGGATGCGATGTTGAATTTTTGTTCAAGTATTTCAATGCTTGTTGCTTGTGGAATAGTATTTGGCATATCCATAAATGAAGTAACCCCGCCTGCTACGGCAGCTTTTGATTCTGAATATATATTAGCTTTATGGCTTAATCCGGGTTCACGAAAATGCACCTGATCGTCGATCAGGCCTGGAATAAGAATTTTATTTTCGCCATTAATAATATTTGTTCCCTGTGGTAGAGGATCATTTTTTCTGTTATTGTATACCTTATATATAAGGTCATTTTTAATTAGTAAACTTCCGATGAAGGATCTGTTTTCATTTATTATCCTGACATTATTTATATATGTATAAGGTGAATTCATAGAATGGCCTATAAATATTTCCTAAATAATGACCTCCATTTTAGTAGTATTACTCCATATAGTGCTTCACTGAAGATTCCTCCTGACATTTTTGAGTTGCCTTCAACGCGGTCGACGAAGATTACCGGTACTTCAACAATTTTGAATCCGTATTTCCATGCAGTAAATTTCATTTCAACCTGGAAACCGTAACCTCTCAGTTTGATTTTATCAAATGGGATTTTCTTAAGAACTTTTCTTGTATAGCATTTAAAGCCTGCTGTAGTATCCATGATTTTTAAGCCGGTTACCATTCTAACATAGCTTGAGGCAAAATATGAAATCAGTAATCTTCCAATTGGCCAGTTAACAACAGTTATTCCTCTAATATATCTGGAACCTATCGACATATCAGCACCTTTTTCTGCGCACTCCTTATACAATTGAATAAGATCGTTTGGATTATGAGAAAAATCGGCATCCATTTCGAATATGTATTCATAATCTTTTTTTAATGCCCATTCGAAACCTGTAAGATATGCTGTTCCCAGTCCGAGTTTTTTTGCTCTTTCAACAATGAATAATTTATCCTTATAAGTTTTCTGAAGATTTTTTACAATGTTAGCTGTTCCGTCCGGAGAATTATCATCGATAATAAGAATGTCAAACTCTTTTTCAAGAGAAAAAATTGCAGTAAGAATTTTTTCGATATTCTCCTTTTCGTTATAGCAAGGTATTATTACAAGGCAATTGCTCACTTTTTCCTGATATTATTTTATTTAAAAATTTATGCGAATATAATGTATATATGTTAATAACGGCAAAAATGATAAAAAATTTAAGAATATAAAAAAAATATTAAGCAGATAATCAGGCAATTGCAAAAGGTGTAAATAATATTTTATTTTTTTTTCTGATAATGCATTGTGGTTTCGAAAAAGGGTAATATATTTGCATCCCGAAAAACGAAAGACGTTCTTATTTTATTTCATAAAACAATAATAAATATTCGATTTTTGTTGGAAGTTTAAAAAAGGGTTTTTACCTTTGCACCGCGAAAATCAAATTATGGTTTTTTAAATAAGAAATTAGTTTTTGATTTTTACAGTTCTTTGATTTATTGAAGAGGAAATATAAGGTTTTGAAGCGGACATCCAACAATTCTGGATGAGTAATGAATCTTGAGCAATATTTAAATTTTTTTTACAACGAAGAGTTTGATCCTGGCTCAGGATGAACGCTAGCGATAGGCTTAACACATGCAAGTCGAGGGGTAAGGTTCCGCTTGCGGAACACACGACCGGCGCACGGGTGAGTAACACGTATGCAACCTACCAATAACTGGGGCATAGCTCCGAGAAATCGGAATTAATTCCCCATAACATTTTTTCAGGGCATCCTGAATTAATTAAAGCTTCGGCGGTTATTGATGGGCATGCGGGACATTAGTTTGTTGGTGAGGTAACGGCTCACCAAGACTGCAATGTCTAGGGGGTCTTAAAGGATGGTCCCCCACACTGGTACTGAGACACGGACCAGACTCCTACGGGAGGCAGCAGTGGGGAATATTGGTCAATGGGCGAAAGCCTGAACCAGCCATATCGCGTGCAGGATGACGGCCCTATGGGTTGTAAACTGCTTTTATACGGGAAGAACATGTCCCTCGTGAGGGAAATTGACGGTACCGTAAGAATAAGGATCGGCTAACTCCGTGCCAGCAGCCGCGGTAATACGGAGGATCCAAGCGTTATCCGGATTTATTAGGTTTAAAGGGTGTGTAGGCGGAAATTTAAGTCAGTGGTGAAATCTCTCAGCTTAACTGAGAAACTGCCATTGAAACTATTTTTCTTGAGTACAGTTGAGGTAGGCGGAATGTGTCATGTAGCGGTGAAATGCTTAGAGATGACACAGAACACCGATTGCGTAGGCAGCTTACTAAACTGTTACTGACGCTGATGCACGAAAGCGTGGGGAGCGAACAGGATTAGATACCCTGGTAGTCCACGCCGTAAACGATGATTACTAGTTGTGTGCGATATATTGTACGTGACTGAGCAAAAGCATTAAGTAATCCACCTGGGGAGTACGATCGCAAGATTGAAACTCAAAGGAATTGACGGGGGCCCGCACAAGCGGAGGAACATGTGGTTTAATTCGATGATACGCGAGGAACCTTACCTGGGCTTAAATGTAGTATGACTTTTCCAGAAATGGATCTTCCCTTCGGGGCAGACTACAAGGTGCTGCATGGCTGTCGTCAGCTCGTGCCGTGAGGTGTCGGGTTAAGTCCCATAACGAGCGCAACCCCTATCATTAGTTGCCAGCGGGTAATGCCGGGAACTCTAATGAGACTGCCACCGTAAGGTGTGAGGAAGGTGGGGATGACGTCAAGTCAGCACGGCCCTTATGTCCAGGGCTACACACGTGTTACAATGGCCGGTACAAAGGGCTGCTACCTGGTGACAGGATGCTAATCTCTAAAGCCGGTCTCAGTTCGGATCGAAGTCTGCAACTCGACTTCGTGAAGTTGGATTCGCTAGTAATCGTAGATCAGCAACGCTACGGTGAATACGTTCCCGGGCCTTGTACACACCGCCCGTCAAGCCATGGAAGCTGGGGGTACCTAAAGTTCGTAACCGTAAGGATCGACCTAAGGTAAAACTAGTAACTAGGGCTAAGTCGTAACAAGGTAGCCGTACCGGAAGGTGTGGCTGGAACACCTCCTTTCTAGAGAAGGTTTGTTACTGTCTGAATTTATTTTTAGAATTCTGTTTCTTAATCTTATTTCCTCTTCTTTATATAACTTTTAATCCCAAAATGTAACGGTGTCTTGGGTAGATTTGGAATTATAGTCCCGTAGCTCAGTTGGTTAGAGCACTACACTGATAATGTAGGGGTCCGCAGTTCAAATCTGCGCGGGACTACAATTTTGGGGGGATTAGCTCAGTTGGCCAGAGCGCCTGCCTTGCACGCAGGAGGTCATCGGTTCGATTCCGATATTCTCCACAATTTCACAATTTATGTGGAAAAAGTTCTTTGACGTATTTAGAAAATTCAATTTTATAAATCTGATGCTATTATCAGTAATAAAGAAAGTAATTAAGAGCGTATGGTGAATGCCTTGGCTCTCAGAGGCGATGAAGGACGTGACAAGCTGCGATAAGCTTCGGTGAGGTGCAAATAACTTTTGATCCGAAGATTTCCGAATGGGAAAACCCGATATCATGAAGAGATATCATCCTGCTTTGCAGGAAGCTAACCCGGAGAATTGAAACATCTTAGTACCCGGAGGAAAAGAAAACAATAGTGATTCCCTTAGTAGTGGCGATCGAAAGGGGAATAGCCCAAACCATAGTTGTTTCGGCAATTATGGGGTTGTAGGACTACAATATGAATTTTATCTTTAAGTGGAAGTTTCTGGAAAGTTACACCATAGAGGGTGAAAGTCTCGTACACGTACCGAGTTAAAATTCTAGTAGTATCCTGAGTAGCGCGGGACACGTGAAATCCTGTGTGAATCTGCCAGGACCATCTGGTAAGGCTAAATACTCCTGAGAGACCGATAGTGAACTAGTACCGTGAGGGAAAGGTGAAAAGTACTTCGAACAGAAGAGTGAAATAGTACCTGAAACCATACGCTTACAAGCGGTCGGAGTCACGCTTGCGTGATGACGGCGTGCCTTTTGCATAATGAGCCTACGAGTTACTCCTCACTAGCAAGGTTAAAGTGTTAAGCACTGGAGCCGAAGCGAAAGCAAGTCTGAATAGGGCGATTAAGTTAGTGGGGGTAGACGCGAAACTTAGTGATCTACCCATGGCCAGGTTGAAGTTCCGGTAACACGGAATGGAGGACCGAACCAGTACACGTTGAAAAGTGTTTGGATGAGCTGTGGGTAGGGGTGAAAGGCCAATCAAACTGAGAAATAGCTCGTACTCCCCGAAATGCATTTAGGTGCAGCCTCGTGGTGAGTCTGGTAGAGGTAGAGCTACTGATAAGGCTAGAGGGCTTCACCGCCTATCAAACCTTGACAAACTCCGAATGCTATCAGATATACACGGGAGTGAGGCGCTGGGTGCTAAGGTCCAGTGCCGAGAGGGAAACAACCCAGATCATCAGCTAAGGTCCCCAAATATATACTAAGTTGTTCTAACGTAGTGCAGTTGCATTGACAGCTAGGATGTTGGCTTGGAAGCAGCCATTCATTTAAAGAGTGCGTAACAGCTCACTAGTCGAGCGATTGTGCGTGGATGATAATCGGGCATAAGTATATTACCGAAGCTATGACTCTTCGTTTTTAACGAAGTGGGTAGGGGAGCATTCCAGTTGCGCCGAAGATGTACTGTAAGGTATGTTGGAGCGGCTGGAAAAGAAAATGTAGGCATAAGTAACGATAATCCAGGTGAGAAACCTGGACACCAATAGACTAAGGTTTCCTGATCAACGCTAATCGGATCAGGGTTAGTCGGGTCCTAAGGCGAACCCGAAGGGGGTAGTCGATGGCTAACAGGTTAATATTCCTGTACTGACATATATTGCGATGAGGTGACGAAAAAGTGAAAGGTCTGCGTACTGACGGAATAGTACGTTGAAGGGCCTAGGTATAAGAATGGCAGGCAAATCCACCGTTCTTGCTGAAACCCAATAGTACCATGAGTCTTCGGACAAGTGGATAATGACCCTAATCATGTTTCCAAGAAAAACCTCTAAGCTTCAGATATATGCCACCCGTACCGTAAACCGACACAGGTAGTCAAGTAGAGAATACTAAGGTGCTCGAGTGATTCATGGCCAAGGAACTAGGCAAATTAGTCCTGTAACTTCGGGAGAAAGGACGCCACGTCTTTGACGTGGTCGCAGTGAAATGGCCCAAGCGACTGTTTACCAAAAACACATGGCTTTGCTAAATCGAAAGATGATGTATAAGGCCTGACACCTGCCCGGTGCCGGAAGGTTAAGAGGGGGGGTTATACCGACTTGTCGGTAAAAGCTCTGAATCGAAGCCCCGGTAAACGGCGGCCGTAACTATAACGGTCCTAAGGTAGCGAAATTCCTTGTCGGGTAAGTTCCGACCTGCACGAATGGTGTAACGATTTGGGCGCTGTCTCAGCCATGAGCTCGGTGAAATTGTAGTCTCGGTGAAGATGCCGAGTACCCGCAACGGGACGGAAAGACCCCGTGAACCTTTACTGCAACTTAACGTTGATTTTGGGTAAATGATGTGTAGGATAGGTGGGAGACTTTGAAGCGCTGTCGCTAGATAGTGTGGAGTCGTCCTTGAAATACCACCCTTTATTTGTTTGGAATCTAATCTCGCTTGCGAGAAACAGCGTTTGGTGGGTAGTTTGACTGGGGTGGTCGCCTCCAAAAGAGTAACGGAGGCTTTCAAAGGTACCCTCAGCATGATTGGTAACCATGCATAGAGCGCAATAGCACAAGGGTGCTTGACTGTGAGACTGACAAGTCGAGCAGGTACGAAAGTAGGATATAGTGATCCGGTGGTTCCGTATGGAAGGGCCATCGCTCAAAGGATAAAAGGTACTCCGGGGATAACAGGCTGATCGCTCCCAAGAGCTCATATCGACGGAGCGGTTTGGCACCTCGATGTCGGCTCGTCACATCCTGGGGCTGAAGAAGGTCCCAAGGGTTGGGCTGTTCGCCCATTAAAGTGGCACGCGAGCTGGGTTCAGAACGTCGTGAGACAGTTCGGTCCCTATCTGTTGTGGGCGTTAGAAATTTGAGAAGTTCTACCTCTAGTACGAGAGGACCGAGGTGGACAAACCTCTAGTGTACCTGTTGTGGCGCCAGCTGCATCGCAGGGTAGCTACGTTTGAAATAGATAAGTGCTGAAAGCATCTAAGCACGAAGCTAACTTCAAGATGAGATTTCTTTTAAGGGTCGTTAAAGACTATGACGTTGATAGGCTGCAAGTGTAAAGACAGTAATGTCAAAGCTGAGCAGTACTAATTACCCGTTAGCTTTCTTTTAGATAACGCATCATTTTCATAAAACTGGATTTTCTTTTTATGTCAAATCTTATTATCTCCCGGTAATCCGGGACTAAGATCTTAAGGTGACTATAGCATTGGGGTTCCACCTCTTCCCATTCCGAACAGAGAAGTTAAGCCCAATAGCGCCGATGGTACTGCATTTGTGGGAGAGTAGGTCGTCGCCGACTTTATTTAAGCCCCAATTTCGAAAGAAATTGGGGCTTTTTTTATAATTCAATCCTGATTTTCACGTTCTTGAATTAATTGTAAAACAATAATCTTATGAATATTCCGAAATTAATAATATAGAATTCTTATTATATTTGTGAATGATGAAGAAACAAATAATATTTACTATTCTTTTATTAACTCTTTGTACTAAATATTTGACTGCTATGCAGTATCAGAAGGATACTGCAAGGATGATATACTCATGGAAACTTAACAAAGATAAAAGCAATATAATAGGATTAAATATTGATACATTATTAACAGGATTCCAAAATTATAACCCCCTTTATAGAAATAATATTTCCAATTCTTATCTCGGCAATTATGGATCTGCCGGTATTTCTCATAATTTTAAACAATCTATTGCTCCTGTCGATTTTATTTTTGTAAGGGGATATACCGATTATTTGCATAAGGCAGAAGATATTGGCTATTTTCATGCAAAAAGACCTTTCACAAATGTTAAATATTCTGGTGGTGGGACGGATGATGTGAATGGTCAGAATTTGAATCTGATACATACACAAAATGTAAATCGTTATTTTAATGTAGGAATGAAATATAATCTCATTTCATCCACAGGACATTATCAGCGCCAGTCAGTAAAAAATAGTTCCTTTACGATGTTTTCCTCTTATAGAAAAGAAAAGTATTTACTATACTCAGCATTCAGCCTTAATAAATTCAAAATTGAAGAAAATGGCGGCTTGGCATCAGATGAAGATATTTCCAGTCAATATTCTCCATCAACACTTGATGTTAAATTACAGGAAGCACAATCACTTATAAGTAACAGGAGTTTCTCAGTAGTACAGGAGTTTCTGCTTGGATCAAAACTAATACATGAAAAAGCCGATACTCTTAATAGGGAAATAAGTTTATCGGATACAATTATTTCTAATAAACCTCAAACTGACACCTCTTTTTATACCCCTTATAATACATCTGAAAAACCAAGATTTGTTCATAACCTCAATTATGAAACTTCTTATCGTACTTTTTTTGATAAATATCCGCAATCGGGTTTTTATAAAGAGATTTTTATTGACTCAATCACAACCAAAGACTCTGCAAGATATAACAATCTATACAATAGTTTTCAGTTAGTGAAGGATAAAAATTTATTAAAAAACAGAAATATCGGTGGCAAGATATTACTTGGAACACAGTTTTTACATCAGTATTATTATTTAAAAGATACAAGTTTCTGGAACAACCATATCTCCATAAGTATTTACGATAAAATAAGTAAAAAATTAAACTGGAATATTAATTATGATTATTATTATCAGGGGTATAGATCAGGAGATTATAAAATAAATGCTGATATAGTCAAATCCCTTTCAGATATTCGCGATGAGGTAATTATCGGAGCAAGGGGAAAATTTTCTAATAAAACCGCGGCATATTTTCAGTCTGAATACCAATCAAAATATTTTGTTTGGGAAAATGATTTTTCCAAAACGAAGTCACTGGATTTAGAACTCTTTTTTGAAAATAAGAAAAGAAATTTGTCAACTAATCTCAGTTGGATAAATCTTAATGATTATATTTATTTTGACACACTTGCTTTTCCAACCCAATTTAATGGAAATATTAATGTTCTTTCAATTAGTATAAATAAGAATTTCCATTTTGGTAAATGGGATATTATTAACAAAGTGGATTTTCAATATTCAGATAATAAGGATGTTGTTCGTATTCCCGTGTTTTCCGGCTATTTCTCGATTCAATATAAAAAGGACCTGTTTAAAGGAGCTCTTAAAACTCAAATTGGCGCCCAGATTCATTATAATACTGCTTATTATGGATTTGCCTACATGCCGGCAACAGGACAGTTTTATAATCAGGATATTAAAAAGTTAGGGAATTATCCATACATGGATATTTATCTGAATCTTAAGGTTGCCAGAACCTGCTTTTTCCTAATATATGAGCACTTTAATTCCTGGTTTATGGAAGATAATTATTTTGAAGTTTTACATTATCCAATGAAAAGCGCTTTCTTTAAATTTGGTTTATCATGGTCTTTTTATAATTAATAGTTATGGCATGGTAAATAAATTTCTTGACGAATTAGAATCGGTTCTAAAAAATGAATTACCCGGAAAGAAAGCACAAATGTTGATGGCTCCTTCTCTCAGAATTCCCGGAATTTCAAATATATCAAAGAAGAGGGCCAGAGATTGTGGTGTACTTATTCTATTGTACAAGTATAATAATGATATTAATACTGTATTTATTCTCAGAACTTCTAAAGGCCCACACAGTGGAGAGATAAGTTTGCCCGGTGGTAAGAAGGAAAAAGATGATATTTCAATACAACATACTGCTTTACGTGAATGCAGGGAAGAAATTGGTTCCCCGGGTGATGAAATAAGAATGTTAGGACGCTTATCACAACTTTATGTTCCTTTCAGTAATTTTATTATTAATCCTTATATTGCTTATATAAATTATAAACCTGAATTTATTCCTAATCCCCGTGAGGTTGAGGATATCATTGAAGTCAGCCTTAAAGACTTGTTTTCAAAAGAAAATCAATCATCAAAAACATTAAGACTGGCATTTTTTAAGATTAATGCTCCTTATTTTGATGTGAAAGGACAACATATTTGGGGTGCAACAGCGATGATACTTAGTGAGTTGCAAGAAATATTAAAAAAAGCACCCAGCTTTAGGAAATTAAATGAACAATAATAATTTTTCTTATTATTTTCTGAATTTTTTAACAAAATTATCTACTTCCTCAACACCTCCCTGATATACCAGATAGCCATTATAGGGTTCTCTTTTTGTTATCTCATCATTAATGGGTGTGAGCATTAGCTCTTTTACTTTATTAAGATCTTCGGTTTGTCCCAATGCCCAGCCCAGCTTAATAAATGCTGCTTCAGGCAACATGTTCTCCAATGGAATAACTCCACTGGACATCAGGTCGCGACCGGTATCATAAACAAACATATGGACATATCCCCATATAGTTTGCAGTGTCATATATACAGCTACACCTTTCTTTTGAGCTCTTTTTATTGCAGGATATACTTCTTTGTTGACATGGCCAAGCCCTGTTCCAATAATAATAATTCCTTTATATCCATTATCAATAGCAGAATCAATAATATCAGGGCTCATGTGAGGATAAAAATATACCATAGTAACCTTTTCTTCAAAATATGGATAGATATCTACTTTTCTGTCTTTTCGGCGATGATTATATTTCTTCTTAATCAGGCTTATTTTATTACGTGTAACTGTGGCTAAAGGAGTATCTCCAATAGTCCTGAAAGTTGACCTGTATGAAGAATGCATCTTTCTAACTCTTGTTCCCCGGTGAAGGAAACCATATTCATCAGAAGTTGGACCAAACATACAAACCATTACCTCAGCAATATCTGAATGCCCTGCTGTATATGCAGCATGAATAAGATTTAGTGCAGCATCGGAAGAAGGACGATCGGATGATCTTTGGGAACCAACCAGAACAATCGGTATTGGGGGATTTTGTATCATATACGACAGAGCACTTGCAGTATGGTGAAGAGTATCTGTGCCATGGCCGATAATGATTCCGTCAATTCCGTTCTCAATTTCTTTGCCAATAGCTTTGGCCAGTTGTTTGTATTGTGATGGCCCCATATTCTCACTGAAAACGGCAAATACCTTTTCTGTTGTCAGGTTACATATATCAGCAAGCTCAGGAACTGCTCCATATAACTCTCCAGGTGAGAAAGCCGGTATTACAGCTCCGGTACGGTAATCCAGTCTGGAAGCAATTGTGCCGCCAGTTCCGATTAGCTTCACTTTTGGTAAACCTTCTGTAAAAGGAAATTCTTTTTCCGGAATTTTGTAATTAGCTTTTAAGTAACCAGTTTCCTTAATACTTTTTATGGTATATATATCAATCCCAATATTATATCCGGTAGGAATTTTGATTACTATATGTTTGTCATCATCATTCTCTGACCGTGGTAATACAGTACCTTTAAAACTCCCTCTGGATGTATCAAATTCAGCTTGCCCCCAAACTCTGACATTAAACTTTTTTAATATTTCAAGAGCCTGTCCTTTATATCCCTGAAAAAAATCTTTATTCATGATTTAATAATATCCAATAACTAATTGTTCTTCTTATCAAGTATGGCTATTTGCTTTTTTATATTCTCACTTATTTCCTTTAATGAACAATTGCCAATTGCGTGATTATGTATTTGTCCCATAAGCCAGTTAATAGCTGACTCTGGTTTATCCGAATGTTTTATTTCATTGAATTTGTTATATAAAAATTCAATTGGATTAAGTATTTTGTCAATAGTAAGTCTTTTATATTTAAGTAATGTTAATACAGAATTGAATTCAAGTTTCGGATGTTCATAAATTAGAGGCAACATATATGCTGCGATGTTAAGATTTAGCTTCTCTTTTTTAATAAATTTAAACATACCGTAAATCTTATTATAGTCAAAGCCTTTTTCTTTGCTCATAATTCCTTCGATTCTTTTAACTTTTTGTCCGAAAAAACAACAGATAAATCTGAAATCAAAATTAAGCTGATTGCTTATTTTTTCTATCATTGGGATCAGATTCTTGCTTAGAATATAATGATGAGTATCTTCAGGAACATTAAACTCTTTGAACTGATGAAACCTTTTATATATATCAACAGGAAGATTTTTACTTAATTTGTTAATGTATTCATCTTCAAGTGGTATAGGTGCAGAATCTGTGTCAGGATACATTCTGTCAGCCCCTGGTAATACTCTCTCAAAAATTGTTGTTCCGTCAGTACAGGATTTTCTTGTTTCGTTTGGCACTTTTTCAAAAGCCATAAAACATCTTTCTTCAATAGTTTCTATTGCCGTCTCCATATCTTCCTCAGGTCCCCAGATAATAAGTTGTGCATCATCTTCTGAAGAGTTAAAAAGATTAGTGATTTTGAAAAAATCAATACTCTCTTTTTCTAATTGTTCGGAATGAAACATATTTGGTTTTTCTATACAAGCAATAACCTTCAACCTGTGTATCAATTCATCAGCAAAAATTTTACCAGGTTGTGTAAAGTGAGAAAGAATCCCTTTAAAACCTGGTAGATTTATTGCTACGAGCTTATATCCATTTTCTAATGCCTGTGAGATTATTTCAGAATCATGATCAAATAATTCAGGATCCGGATATGCCAGCTGTACTTTCCATCCTTTATAATTCTCTATTTTATTGTTCAGTCTTTTTCTGATATTTAACAGAGCCCATTGACGAAAAGCTTCATTGTGCGACAGTTTCGGGATCCATTTATTATGTGCCACTCCCTTTATTTCAACCCGGGTACCTCCTTCACAACTAACATTTACATCTTCTCGTCCTGCTCCCATACCTGTCCTTACTTTTCCTGTACTTCTGTTCAGAAACCTAATATATTCAGCTGCTTCTCTAAGCTCCTGAGGTGTAACCATGTCGGGATAAGTTACTGTTTCAATAAGAGGCATACCTAGGCGATCAGTTTTATATATTCTTGTATGCCGAATATCAGATATTTCCCTGCAACTATCTTCCTCAAGGCTTAGCTGAATTAACCTAACCTTCTTATTTTTCAGCTGGATTTCTCCTTCAACACCAAGAATAGCTGTACGCTGAAATCCTGTCGGTATGCTACCATCAAGATATTGTTTTCTTGTAATATGTACCTCGCCAACAATATTTAGGTTTGAAAGAAGAGATATTTCAATTGCTCGTTCAAGCGCTTGCATATTAATGTGAAATGGGGGAGTATCATCAACCTCATATGTACAAGCCGAATCGTTATTTAGATGATAAATAATTTCCTTCCGTGTTTTAAATTCCATCAGGGCAGTTCCATCATACTCACCAAGCTCACTTAGTGTTGGTCGCATATGCCTGATCACCTCGGCATCATAATCATCATTTGTATGGTATTTTCCTGCAGGACAACGACAAAAAAGTTTTTCATCGGTAAGCAATTGTTGATGAATTTCTAATCCAGACATAAATCCGATTCTTTCATAATCGCTTTTATCTGCTTTATTGAAACTGACAAAACCTATTTCTTTTTTTGTATTATTATAGTTTTTTTTTGGATCAAAGCTGGCCATCTATTCCGGAATTTTAATATCTCTTTACAAGGCGTCAAAGGTAAATACAATTTTTATTTTGCTATTATATTAGCCTAATTAAATTTTATTGTTTTATCGGGGCTAATTCCGGAGATAATATATGATGGTAGTATGAGCATGAACAAAGTGATTAATAGTGTACCCATATTCAGTAATAGTATATTAATAATATTAAGATCAATAGGGATATATGAAAGATCGTAATGTGCCGGATCGAGTTTGAATAGTTGGAATTTATTTTGAATAAAACATAATGCCAAACCAATTATATTTCCCCATAAAAGTCCTTTTGATATCAAAAAACCTGACAAGATTAAAAATATTTTTCGTATGCTATAGTTTTTTGCACCAAGTGCTTTTAACATGCCTATCATATTAGTTCTTTCGAGTATTATTATTAGTAGCCCGGAAACCATATTAAAGGCAGCTACAATAAGCATTAAGGTTAATATTACCCATACATTTGTGTCGTATAATTTAAGAAGATCAAAAATTTCAGGATTTTTTTCTTTAAGGTCAATAACTTTCAGTTTAGTTCCGTCGTCAAAAAACTTAGATCCGGCTATTTGAAAAGTTATATCTTTCATTTCATCAAGATTATCAAAATCATCAATAAATACTTCAAAACCACCTACCTGATTTTCGCTCCAGTTGTTAAGGCGTTGAATATGAGAGATGTCACACAATGCAAAAACTTTATCAAATTCCGAAAGCCCGGTATCATAAATACCGCTTATCTCAAATCTTCTAATTCTTGGTGGGTCTTGCGGAAATTGCATAATGAATTTGTCCCCGGGTTTTAACAATAACAGATTGGAAATATATTTTGAAATAACAACTTTATTCGTCCTATTAGCATCTTCAACTATAAAATTACTTCCCTCAATAATATAATTGTTGAAGAACGTCCAGTCGAAATCACTTCCTATTCCCTTTAGCATAATGCCAAGAAAATCATCATCGGTTTTAATTATCCCCGGCTTGATGGCAAAGATCTGAATATGTTTTATCCCTTTAACAGTATCAATTGCAGGATAAAAAGACTGGTTTTTGTCAATAGCTTTTGTCTCAAGAGAGAAGTTTGAGTCGTGGTTAAGTATCTGAATATGTGAGCCAAACCCGCTAATTTTTTTTCTGATTTCTTTTTTAAAACCTGAAAGAATAGATATTGCCAGAATCATTACGATTAATCCGATACTAATACCGCCTATGGCAATATTTATTATTGACAGGGCAGCTTTTTTCTTTTCTTCCTTTATGAAGAATACTTTTTTTGCTATAAATAGTTCTAAATTCAAAACTAATATTTTATGAATTGAAGATAGGAATTTTTATACTTTTGTTAACAATCAATAATTATTTTTGTTATGCAAAAATCCAGTATTATTAAATTTTGCTCCTTTCTTCTTATTACATCCTTGCTTATACCGGCTTGTAAGTTAGAAAAGAAGAGAATAAAAACCGGAGCTGAAAGAGTAGATCAGTATATTCCATTGCTAAAAGGGAAGAATTTGGCTGTTTTAGCAAATCACACCTCACTAATTGCTAACACACATTTGATCGATAGCCTGATTGCACTGAATATAAACCTTGTTTCAATAATATTTACACCTGAACATGGGTTCAGAGGCAATAATGATGCAGGTGAGTATACAGAAAATTATATTGATGGACAAACAGGAATTAAGGTGGTCTCTCTATACGGTGAAAAACTTAAACCTGAAAAGGAAGATTTAACGGGTATAGATATTGTAATCGTTGATCTTCAGGATGTTGGAGCGAGATTTTATACATATATTTCCACCATGCATTATATGATGGAGGCTTGTGCTGAGAATGGAGTTGATTTAATTGTTTTTGACAGGCCAAACCCGAACGGCTTTTATATTGACGGGCCTGTTCTGGATCCTGATTACAAATCTTTTGTTGGAATGCACCCGGTTCCAATAGTACATGGAATGACCATTGGCGAATATGCAAAAATGATAAATGGTGAGGGCTGGTTAAATAACGGAGTAGAATGTTCTTTAAAAATTATTGAATGTGAGAATTATACCCATAACTCATATTATGAAATTCCTGTAAAACCATCTCCGAATTTGCCAAATATGACTTCAATATTACTTTATCCGGGCCTTTGCCTGTTTGAAGGAAGCATTGTTAGCATTGGGAGAGGAACAGATTACCCATTTCAGGTAATCGGACATCCAGACTTTCCTGGCAAAGAGTTTTTCTTCAAACCTGTAAGTATTCCGGGAGCTAGCAAGTATCCGAAACTGGAGGGTGAAATTTGTTACGGTATTGATTTAAGGGAAATGGAATATGAACATTTTAGAGAAAGTAAGAAAATTGAATTATCTTATCTGATTAGCTTTTATAATGAATTAAAAACCGGAGAAAAATTTTTCAATTCATATTTCGACAAACTTGCCGGTACTGATGTATTAAGAAAACAAATACTTTCAGGTGAAACTGAATCTGAAATTCGAAAGAGCTGGGAGACTGGCATTAAGGATTTTAAAACAAAAAGAAAACAATATCTTTTATATAAGGATTTTGAATAATGAACTAATTTGTAATAAAATTTATTGTCTTCCAGGATAGTTTTCAAGGGCAATAGCCAGACATTTTACAGCAATCTTGAGGTCTTCAACTTTTAGTACATATGCAATCCTTACTTCGTTTTTACCCAGGCCTTTTGTTGCATAAAATCCTGAAGCAGGTGCTAGCATAACTGTCTGATTATCATATTCAAAGTCAGTTAGTAACCATTGAGCAAAATTATCAGCATCATCAACTGGAAGTTTTACAGTGGTGTAGAATGCTCCTTTAGGGTTTGGACAAAATACTCCATCAATTTTATTAAGTTCTTTTACAAGAAAATCTCTTCTGTTAATATATTCCTGATACACATTATCGAAATACTCTTTCGAAACATCGATTGAAGCTTCACCAATTATTTGTCCCAATCCGGGAGGGCTTAATCTGGCCTGAGCAAATTTTATAGCGGTATCTAATATTTTTCTGTTTTTTGTAACGAGGCATCCGATTCTAACACCACATTCACTATATCTTTTAGAAACAGAATCGATCATTACAACATTATCTTCTATGCCTTTTAGATACATTGCTGAATGGTGTGTTAAGCCATCATAACAAAACTCACGATACACCTCATCTGAGAAAAGGTATAAATCGTGTTTTTTTACAATCTTGCTTATTTGTTCCATTTCCTCCTTACTATATAAGTATCCGGTAGGATTATTAGGATTACAAATAATTATTCCTTTGGTTTTGTGGCCGATCAGTTTTTCAAATTCTTCAACAGGTGGGAGAGCAAAACCATTTTCGATTCTTGCAGTAATAGGTTTAACAACTATTCCTGTAGCAATACAAAAACCGGCATAATTTGCATAAAAAGGCTCAGGAATAATTACTTCTTCTCCGGGATTTAAGCACGACAAAAGAGCAAAGGAAATTGCCTCTGATCCACCTGTTGTAACAATTATTTCAGTATGATCAACATCAATGTTGATATTCTGATAATAACCAGCAAGTTTCCTTCTGTACGATTCATAACCGGCAGAATGGCTATATTCTATAACTTTTTTATCCAGATTTTTTATAGCGTTTAGAGCTATTTCGGGGGTTTCAATATCAGGTTGTCCAATATTCAAGTGAAAAACTTTACGGCCATTTTTTTTAGCTTCTTCTGCAAATGGGACAAGCTTGCGTATTGGAGATGCCGGTAGTTCAACTCCTCTCTTTGAAATTTCTGGCATATTTGTTTAAATATGGAAGGTTAATTATTTTTTGATAACAGTACCTTTGGCTGCGGCTTTCTTTTTAATTTCTTCACTTCCGCTTCTGATAAACTTTCTCTTTTTTGTGGTATTTAAATCACCCTTTTCTGATGTTTCTAAATTATCTTTTTTAATAATTTTACTTTTAGCAGAAGCATCTTTTTTTACTGTACCAGTGCCTTGGGCTGCCCTGTTTCCGGCCTTTATTTTTTCTGTATCTGCCAAAGTAACAGTTACATCACCAGATATTTCCAATTTAACGGGTGAATTATCAGCATTTGAAAAAACAGTTACAGCCTTTGAAAATTTACCTGGAATTTTTGTATTATATTTTACAGTAATTGATGAAGATTCGCCTGGTTGAATGGGTTTTTTACTCCATTGAGGGGTAGTGCAACCACAAGAAGATTTTACCTGGGTAAGAATTATAGGTTTATCACTAACATTTTTGAATACAAAATCATATACTCCATTATCGCTGGCATACTTCAGGTTGCCAAAATTATGAACTGTCTTTTCAAATAATATTTCTGTTTTTGTTTCGTTTTGAGCGTTTTGTGCAGTACATATAGAAAATACTAATGCCAGAATTGCTATTGTATTAATTACTTTTTTCATACGTTTGATTTTTTTCTACTTATTTATTGCATTGAAATAATAAACAAAAGTACTGCTTATTATATTTAATTGAAAATTATTATTCTATCTTTTTTGTTTTTTTGCCTTCAGAAACAGCAGTCTTTTTTGATGTTTTTTTATTTGGTGGATCTACTTTTTCCCCCTTAGAAACGGCAGTCTTACGTAATATTTTTCTGTTTGCTAATTTAGCTTTATTTTTTTCAGATAATGGGTTCTCTGTTTTTTCTCTTTTGAATTTTGAAGCATTATTTTTTCCCTTATTTATATTTTCTTCTTCTCCAAAATTTTCAACTTTTCTGCCTATTTTTACTTCAGAAGTTGAAGGTTTTTCAGATACAATACCTGTGTAGGTAACTCTTACTGGAGAATTCTTGGAATTAGAATTTATTACAACAGTTTTGGAAAATCGCCCTGGTTTGTTTGTTGGAATGCTTACAGAAATTGTTGAGTTTTCACTGGCGGGAATTGGGTTTATCTCATAATTTACAAGCATTAAAGTGTCGGATGTTTCAACACTGCTGATTTTTAAATCTTTTTTGCTGTTGTTTAGGAAGGCCAGCTCCTTTAATAGTTTTTCTCCGCGTGTAATCTCTCCAAGTTCAATAGTAGACTTCTCAATTGCCATACCTTTTATTATTCTTTTTTTCTTCTGAGAAT
>JBHOTF010000024.1:0-36765 GCA_042584005.1 Bacteroidota bacterium | reverse complement strand
GCAAATATGAAATTGTTATTAATGATCTGAATATTTGCATTGATGCCAGGATGGAATTATTATTTATAATTCAATACTTAAGTGATGATTATCCTCTAATAAATAATTTTGATATAAAATATAAGGATGAAATAGAACAATGGTTTGAGCCTTATAAGAATCATGAAGTAATTACCAAATATAATGAAATGTGGCCTAAAGGTTTTAATTATGATGCTCCACCTGCTTCTATGTTATATTATTCATACGAATTAAAACCTGTTCGTGAATTCACTCCATACCTCATAGAAAGAGGAGGAGGGAAAGAAAGTATGGATAAATTTTCTTCTCTGTTATATGATTTCGCAAAAAAAAGTGATTTTCAAAAATTCTTTGAAGATCATGGAGAATTATATACTGTAATTTTAACTGATCTGAAATATAATCTTAAAGGTTTTAATGAAATATCTGCTATAGAAGAGTATTTTGGAAAAAGTAATAAAAGCTACACAGTCATTCTAACACCATTAGGACAAGGAAATTACGGGCCAAGAGTAAAAACAAAAGATGGAATGGAGATTTATAGTATTAATGGAGCAAGAGGCCAGAATGGTGACATTCCTTGCTTTGGTGACCTGAGCGGGTTTGAATACCTTATCTGGCATGAGTTTGGCCATTCTTTTGTGAATCCGCTGACAGAAAAAAATACCAAGCAAGTAAATAAAGTAGAAAGTTTGTTTGAACCAATCCAGGACAAAATGAGTGAAATGGCTTATGGAGATTGGAAAACCACTGTTAACGAGCATATTATTAGAGCTTACACAGCACGTTTAGGAAGTCTGAAATATGGAGAAGAAGAGGAAATACAATCTCTTGGAAGGGATTATGGCCGGGGCTTTGTTTATGTAAAAAAAATAAACGATAAATTGAAAGAATATGAAAATAACAGAGAAAAATATAAGAGCTTTGAAGATTTTTATCCGGTTTTAATAAAATCATTTCAATCTTATACTTATGAAGGAGGTGAAATAATATCAACAATTAATGATGCATCAGGAAAAACACCTGTTATAATTGTTCCAACTGCAGAATCGGATAAAGATGCTCAAAATAAGATACAGGAGTTTGTTCAGGGTTTTAAAAATTCATTTTATAAAAAGGGTGAACTTATTACTGATGCAGAAGCTCTGAACAGAGATTTATCGGATGCTAATATTATCGTTTTTGGTACTGTAGAAGGCAATTTGTGGCTTAAAAAACATATTAATAAACTTCCAGTAATTTTTGGAAAAAATAGTATTACTACAGATAAAGAATATAAGGGTGAGAATCTAAGATTTATTTCTGCATGGATGAATCCTGAAAATCCAAAAAATAATATTAGAATTTATACTGCTATTCACGCCATAGATATTGTTAATATTAATGGCGTATTTCATGGTCCTACTAATTATGTTATAGCAGATAAATATGAAGTATTAAAGTCGGGCTATTATTCAAAAGAAAATAATAAATGGAAATTTTTATAGAGTTCCGACCTGTCGGGCCTCTTGTTCCAATTGTTTGTCAAATTCAGTCATTCTGATACCAAGTTCCTCAACAATGTTGGGGAACTTTTTATATAAATTATACTTTTCTGAAGGATCATGATTGAGATTATATAATTCTGTTTTATCCTTTTTAATTAATAATTTCCACTCATTTTTTCTTACTCCTTCTAATATTCCCTGACTTGAATAATAATATAATAGCCTATCAGAATTGTGTTCTGTTTCTGGTTTATAAAGAGATTTTGTAATACTAATTCCATCTATTTTATTTTTTTCACCAAGCTTAATACCTGTAATTTCAGCAATGGTTGGTAATAAATCCATCGAACTTATAACATTAGTACATACTTTCGCTTTAGGGATTTTGGCAGGCCACTTAATTATACATGGTTCTCTCATTCCACCCTCATATGTAGTTCCTTTACCATCTCTTAATAGTCCTGCTGATCCGCCATCGGTTTTATATGGTAGCCATGGCCCATTATCAGATGTAAACATTATTATAGTATTTTCATCAATATCCAGTTCTTCTAATGCAGATATTATCTGACCAACGCTCCAGTCAATTTCTTCAATAACATCACCGTATTCTCCTCTTATACTTTTACCATTAAAATTCTCTGAGGAATGGATTGGAATATGTGGCATTGGATGAGGGAAATATAAAAAGAAAGGATTGTTTTTATTTTTTCTTATAAATTTAAGTGCCTCTTCGGTTAATTGCTTTGTTAGTTTTGTCTGGTCAGGATCAAGTTCAAGTGTATCTCTTCCCCTGATAACCGGTAGTTCATATTTGTATTTCATATTACCCCTCAAATTCTGATAAGCTTTACTCATATCATTACTAAAAGGCAAACCATAATAATAATCAAATCCATGTTGCTCGGGCAGAAATTTTTCCTGGTGACCTAAATGCCATTTACCAATACAAGCTGTTGAATAATCCTTTTGTTTTAATAAATCTGCTATAGTATTTTCTTCCTGATTAAGCCCGGTCACAGAATGTGGAAACAATACATGCTGATGAAGGCCAACACGTTTTGGATAACAACCTGTAAGCAAAGCCGCTCTTGAAGGAGTGCTTACAGGAGCGGCAACATAAAATTGTGTGAATCTTATGCCTGTCGCAGCCATCTCATCCAGATTAGGAGTTCTTATAGTCGGATGCCCGTAACAGCTTAGATCTCCATAACCCAGATCATCGGCAAATATAATAATGATGTTTGGCAACTCCAGATTTTCAGTAATTTGGTTATTATTACCACAGCCTGATAATAATCCTGCTGAAATTCCTCCAATGGCCATCAAAGAATTATTGATTTTAATCATATCGAATATTAACTAAATAAAATATTTAACATAAAAACTTCCATACAAGCTGGAATTTGAGGTTTTTTATCTGAACTCAATGGTTTTATCCGGAATTGACGATGAAATACGCCCGGGCACAAAGCTCCAGGAAACTCCAAGTTCCATTGGTGAAGGGGATATAAACCTGCTTTTAATCCCTTCAATTTTAATACTTCCGTCAGTACTTATTTCAACAATAGCATATAAAGGATCTCTATAGGGAGCAGTATTCCTTAAATCGGGAAATTTGTTATTATCCTCTTCTGTATATCTGGTTTCACATTCGTATTTTTCACCAAGCCAATAATACGACATAGAATTAATTTGTATATAATGAATACCTTTTATCTCCCTGTGTGTATTGGTATGACCAAAGCCACTAAAACAAGCTATTACTTTTTTAAATCCGGCTCTGGAATTTTCTTCCTCCAAAATTTTCCGCACATCCTTCAAATTAGCATTAATCATTTTATTTTCAATATTCTGATGTGAAAAAATTATAGTTAATTTTGTGCTTGTTTTAATATCATTTTCCAGCCATTCAAGTTGTTCAGGATTAATATAACCTTTACCTGAACGTTTTTCAAGATAATTACCATTCTCATATGCAATATAATCAGAGCCTTCTTTGTAATAATTCGCATCAAGAACAACAAAATGAAAATCATCTTCATCAAAAGAATAATAACTATCTGTCATCCCCCAATAATTTTTTGTTTCTTCTTTTGAAGATTTATCCATATCATTTCCACCTAAAACATGAAATTTTCTCCCAGAAAAGCGGTTCCAAATTTCCTTTATGCTATTATTTTCTTCTTTTGGGTAACAAAAGTCGCCCAACTGTATAACAAAATTTGGATTTTCATCTACCATTCTGTTTATAAATGTTTCCAGCCTGTAATCAGCATCCGGCATTATGTCCTTATGTAAATCTGTACATACTCCAAACCTAACTGATCTTTGCGAAAACCCAGCTAAAGCGAAACATAATAAGCTGAATATAAGACAATAATAATATTTTCTCTTCATAACAATAACTTTTACACCCTCCAAATACCCCCTTTTTAAAGGGGGGGTCAGTAGGGATTCAATAAGAGAAGATCCATTCAGATTCTCTCCTCAAGAACTTTGTTAAAGTATAAATAAATCAACAATTCAATGGTTCGACTATATTATTAAAAAAATTCCTAAATTCATGACCAATTTGAAATAAAATTTATAAAGAATTCATTAATTAGTAAATTCTGACAGATGGCAACACAATTAAACCTTGAATTTGTACGTAAACAATTTCCGGCACTTGAAAACGAATGGATATTATTTGATAATGCGGGGGGGTCTCAAACTTTGAAAAAAGTTACTGACAAAATCAGCGAATATCTTTTAACCTCCGATGTTCAGATAGGAGCATCTTATTATCATTCTCGCTTAATGAGTGAAAGAGTTTCTAAAGCAACCCAAGAGATGGCAACTTTTGTCAATGCAGCAGATATATCGGAAATAATCATGGGATCATCAACAACTTTCTTGCTACAAACTCTGGCCAATAATTTTGTACAACTTCTGGAAAAAGGGGATGAGATAATTGTTACAAATTGTGATCATGAGGCAAATATTGGATGTTGGCGTTCACTTGAGAAAAATGGTATTGTAATAAAAACATGGAATCTGAATCAGGAGGATTTTCTGCTTCATACAGAAGATCTGGATAAGTTGATGACAGAAAAAACCAGATTGGTTGCTTTTACAGCAACATCAAATATTTTGGGTACAATTACACCTTTGAAAGAATTTACAAAATTTATTCACAATCGTGGAGCTCTCGTATGTGTTGATGCTGTTGCATTTGCACCTCATCAAATTATTGATGTGCAGGAAACAGATATTGATTTTTACGCTTTCAGTTTTTATAAAACATATGGCCCGCATTATGCTCTTTTATACGGGAAAAAAGAAGAATTGCTGAAAATGCCGGGTAATAATCATTTTTTTATTGACAAATCAGATCTTCCTCTGAAGTTCCAGCCAGGTAATGTAAATTTTGAACTTTGTTGGGGATTAACCGGACTGACAGAATATTTGACAGAACTTACAGACTTTCATTATAAAGATGTGAAAGAAAAAAATCTCAGGACAAAAATGGAGATGGCCTATGAATTGTTTCCCGAACCAGAGGAAAAATTATCGGAAAGATTATTAGCATATCTGAATAGCAAAAAAGATATCAAGATTATTGGTTCTACAGATTCCAGCAGGGAAATAAGAGTCCCAACAATATCCTTTGTTCACGGTAATACTGATAGTGAGGCGATTGTTTCAAAGGTTGATAATTATAAAATAGGTATTCGTTATGGTCATTTTTATGCCCACCACTTGATTGATGATCTGGGACTTATGCAACAGAATGGTGTAATTCGTGTTAGTATGGTTCATTATAACACTATCGAAGAAGTAGATCAGCTGATAAAAGCTTTTGATGAAATAATTTAGAATTTCAGGATAAAGCTACTTCCTTTTCCGGGTTCTGAATTCACTGATATGCTTCCTCCGTGAAGCCTCATTATTTGACGAGACAAACTTAGTCCAATACCTGAACCATTCTGTTTGGTTGTAAAAAATGGAATAAATATCTTTTCTAACCTATCCTCATCAATACCCGGGCCGTTATCACTTATTTCAATATTTGTATTGTCGTTGAAACTATGGGCTAATACATTTATTTGCCCATCATTTTTCCCGTAAAGAATTTCAATTGCATTCTTTAATAAATTAATCAGCACCTGCTCTATCATTTTCCTATCGGCATTTATTGTAAGTCTGGAGTCAATAAAATCAATACATATTTTAATATTATTATTTTCAATATCTTTTTTATGAAGTAATAATATATTATCTATTAGCTTCGCCACAATTATTTCTTCAAACTCAGGCTTTGGTAATCGGGTAAGACTCTTATAAGAACTTATAAATTTTAAAAGTCCTTTGCTCCTGGTCTCAATGGTTCTCATACTGTTAGTGAGATCAGAGATATCTTCAGGATCAATAGTATTAAGATCCTTTATATCTCCGCTTTCCTTAAGAATTATCTCATTTATTGCTGCACTTAAAGATGATATTGGAGTAACAGAATTCATTATTTCATGAGTAAGAACACGTATAAGTTTTTGCCATGACTCCAGTTCATGCACTTCGAGTTCATTTTTTATATTTTGTATGGATACAAGTTTTAAATGTTTATCCAACATTTTTAATTCAATTGCCTGAATTGATAAATGGACTATCTCATCATGTAATTTAACTTTTACCAACTCATTTTTACCGGTTTTAATCTCCTTCAGACTATTGTATATTTTTGGATGAATAGTGTCTAAAGAACTGATATTTAATAATTTCGGCAGATTAAAAAGCTTCATTGCACTATTATTGACCAATTGAACATTGCCATCTTTTTCGTAACAAATAACGGCAATATTAATATGGTCGATTACCGAATTCAAATATTGATAATGTACTTCTTTTTCAATCCTTACATTTTGAAATTCTCCGATTATCTCACTGAAAGCATCTTTAAGTACTGAAAATGATTTTCCTTCATCTTTAATACTGTATGTATTAGTAAAATCTTTATGTTTAATTGAAAACAAAAACTTGGCAAGTTCGCGGTTTACTTTCTCAACATATCGTATTAATTCAATAAGAGAAAAAATAATAAAAACAAAGGAAACAGAACTTGCAACATACCATTGCGGCTGATAAATCGCATAAATAAAAACTGCAATAATGATCCCTAGTATTAAAACTCTTAGAATAACTTGAAAACGGTAACTTTTAAAATTCATATTTTAATCCATTTATTGTTCTTAAAGCCCATATTTACTTATTTTTCTGTATAAAGTAGTACGGCCCAATCCTAACTCTTTTGCTGCATTCGATAAATTGCCCTTGTGTTTCAACATTGCTGTATTTATAGCTTCTTTTTCAATCTCCTCCAGGTTTAATTCATTTTTAGCAAAATTATCAGTTTCATTAATATTTAATGCAAAATCGTCGGCTTTTAAAATATTTGCCTCACTCATTATTACAGCTCTTTCTACAACATGACGTAATTCCCGGATATTACCCGGCCATGTATATCGCAACATTTTCTTTAAAGCCTCATTCGACAGTTTAATTCCTGGTTTATGGTATTTTTTTGAGAATTCTTTCAAAAAGTGTTTCGCCAAAAGAGGCAGATCTTCTGGTCGTTCTTTCAATGTTGGAATCTTAATTTCCACAGTATTTATTCTGTATAAAAGATCCTGCCGGAATTTATTCTCTTCTATCATTTTATTCAAGGGCATATTGGTTGCGCATATCAGTCTAACATCAAAGGGAATAACTTCATTCGACCCTATTCTTTGAATTTCTCTGTTTTGTAACACTGATAATAATTTCATCTGCAATGGAAGTGATAAGTTACCTATTTCATCAAGAAACAGAGTCCCTCCGGAAGCAATCTCAAACCGTCCCGGTCTGTTTTCTTTTGCATCCGTAAAGGCACCTTTAACATGGCCAAATAACTCAGATTCAAATAATGATTCAGAAATCGCTCCAAGATCAACACTTATAAAAATCTTTCCCGATCGTAATGATTGCCTGTGGATTTCCCGGGCAATTACCTCTTTTCCTGTTCCATTTTTACCAAGAATCAGAACATTTGCATCTGTTTTACTAACTTTCTCTATAGTTGTTAAAATACCTTTCATTACATCCGAGTCAGTAATTATTTCTGAAAACTGACGATCGAGATCAGTACTCAAAACCTGTTGCTTTGAAATAAGATTAGATATTTCCCTCTGCGATTTACTAAACTTAAAAGCAGAACTGACTGTTGCAATAAGCTTTTTATTATCCCAAGGTTTTACAACAAAATCAAGAGCTCCTTCTTTCATTGCTTTCACAGCCAGGTCAATATCACCGTAAGCTGTTATAATAATTACATTTACTAAAGGATCAAGCTTTTTAATGGTTTTTAGCCACTTTATGCCTTCCTTTCCACTTATTTCTCCGGGTGAAAAATTCATATCAAGTAAAACAACATCAAAAGAATTCCTGGCAAAAAGATCCTTTATTTTCTCAGGATTATCTTCAGTAATTATTTCTCCATATAGTTTTTTCAACACTACTTTGGCAGTAAGCAAAATATCATGATTGTCATCAATAATGAGAATTTTCCCTTGTTTAACAGACATTTTAAATTGAATTATTTAATTATTAGCTAACAATATGTAATAGAAGGCAAAAGGTAAAAGTCAAAGTCAAAAGGCAAAAGTAAAAAAGGCAAAAGTAAAAGTCAAAGTCAAAAGGCAAAAGTAAAAAAGGCAAAAGGCAAAAGTAAAAAGGCAAAAGTAAAAAGGCAAAAGGCAAAAGGCAAAAGTCAAAAGGCAAAAGTAAAAAAGGCAAAAGGCAAAAGTAAAAAGGCAAAAGTAAAAAGGCAAAAGGCAAAAGGCAAAAGTCAAAAGGCAAAAATCAAATATAATAAAAATGTTCCGGAATGAAACAGTAATTTGTTCCGTAGTGGAACACTATAAATTATTCAGATTTTTGGAATTGCATTGCATATATCTGATTTTATTAATATTACAACTTTTGGCATTTCAATTGTTAAGTAACTGTTATCAGACAAAAAAAATGATAACAGCTAACAGCCAAAAGCTAACAGCCAACAGCCAACAGCCAACAGCCAAAAGCCAAAAGCTAACAGACAATAGAATCATGATAAGAAACTACCTCAAAACCGCTTTTAGAAATATTATTAAACACCGCACAAGTTCTATTATCAATATTTTAGGGTTATCAATTGGCCTTGCCAGTTCTTTTATTATTTTATTACATGTTTATCATGAACTAAGTTTTGATAGATATCCTGACAATAAAAAAAATATATACAGAGTAATTACACATAAAGACAAATATGATACCTATTCTCCACTAACCCCTTTTATTCTTACACCAAATTTAATAAATGATTATGCTGAGATAGATAAAATATCAAGAGTTCAAAACTGGCCGGTTGTAGGAATTAAAAAAGATGATGAATATTTAAATGAAAATGGCCTTATCAGCGCAGAAAATGACCTGTTTGAATTATTTTCCTTTGAAGTATTACAGGGAAACCCGGAAGTTCTGTTAACTGATCCATATTCTATTGTAATTTCAAAATATAATGCTGAAAAATATTTTGGAAATGATGACCCCATTGGTCAAACTATGACTATCAAAATCAGAAATAAAGAATATGATTTTAATATTAGCGGAGTAATTATGAATATTCCTGAAAACTCAACCTTAAAAGGCGGATTTTTCACAACCATAGAATTCGCTATGAGATATACGGAAGAAAATATGAGAGCAGTAAAAGTTCCTTTTCGTGAAGCCTGGGATGCGGAAAATCTATCGACTTATATTTCTTTCACCGAAAAAATTAATATTAATACTTTCGGGAAAAAACTTGAAGATTTTGCCGTCCTACATATACCTGAAAATATGGGACAGCAGTTCTCATATTCATTACAGCCCTTAAAAGATATATATCTGTATTCTTCTCATCTAACAGGAAATCCTACTCCAACCGGCAACCTTCTTAGCATATATCTGTATTCTATTATTGCAATAATAATATTGTTTGTTGCCGGTGCAAATTATATCATATTAACGATTTCACGCGATCAGAAAAGAAATAAGGAGATGTGTATAAGAAAAGTTGTTGGTGCAAACAAGCTTGGTATAATAAAACAATTGCTTAGCGAATCAATTCTGGTTTCATTAATATCAATGATATTTGCCTTTATTCTTATTGAAATATTTCTTCCAAAAATTAATGCTTTTCTTGGGTCAAATCTTAATATATATGCAGAAAATTTGTTTTTCATTTTTCTATTCATTCTTATCGCTGGTATAATTGGTATAATATCCGGAAGTTACATAGCCATATATTTATCATCAATGGATCCTATTGATTTATTAAAAGGAAAATTTAGTAAAGGCCGTTCAGGATTCATATTAAGAAGAGTATTAATTACTTCACAAATTATCATTTTTGTAGTATTAATATTCTGTTCTTTTGTAATTAAGAAACAATTAAACTATACTCACTCCAGAGATCTTGGTTTTAACAAAGAAGGATTAATAATAATTCAATCCCCAGATCAAAATTTCGTGTCAAAATTTAATAGCTTCAAAAATGAAATTAAAAAACATTCTGGTGTAATTAATGTGTCCGGAGGGCTAAGAATCCCGCCAAAAAACAATCGTTCTATGTCTTATACATATAAAGGTGCAAATTTTGAGGAACCTTTAGCCATTGAGATGCTTTATGTAGATGGAGATTTTATTAAAACTTTTGAAATTGAACTATTATTGGGAAGAGATTTTAATGAAACTTACAACCATGATTCAGCAAAAAATATTATTGTAAACCAGGCTGCTGTAGAAATGTTCGGTTTTACTGATCCTATTGGACAACAGGTGGGACTTGAAAAAATATTGGGTGTTGTTGAAAATTTTCATATCCATTCACTTCATGAAAAAGTTGAACCGGTGATGATATATTATACTGCAAATATAGTTAGAGAGATAGCAGTAAAAATAAATCCTGAGGATGCACAAAACTCTGTTAATTTTATAAAACAAAAGTGGGATGAATTAAATCCTGGTGAAAATTTCGATTATCAATACTTTGATGATAAACTTGACAGTCTTTATATATCTGAAAGTAAAGTTCAGGATATCGCAGGTTTTTTCACATTAATATCAATCTTAATAGCATCAATGGGCTTGTTTGGACTATCTGCTTTCGTATCTAATCACAAAACAAAAGAAATAGGAATTCGAAAAGTTCTTGGATCATCTGTATTATCAGTGTTTAAAACAATAACAATGGAATACGTAATAATATGTGTTATTGCAAATGTAATTGCATTACCATTAAGCTGGTTTATAATGAATAAATGGCTTCAACGATTTGAATATAAAATGGATATAGATATATCAGTTTATATAACAGCAATAATGTTATCATTAATAATTGTTGTAATTACCATGAGTTATAAAACAATAAGAGCTGCAAATTCAGATCCGGCCAACACTCTGAGACATAATAATTGAGAATTGAAAATGAAAAATTGAATATTGAAAGAATAGTAAGTGGTATTGAGTAACAGCCAAAAGCTAACAGCTAACAGACAATAGGATTATGATAAAAAATTATATAAAAGTTGCTTTCAGAAATTTCTTCAGAAGAAAACTGAACTCACTAATTAATATTCTTGGACTTTCTATAGGATTAACCTGTTGTATACTTATCTTTTTATACGTTAATTATGAACTTAGCTTCGATAATTACCATACAAAAAAGGACAGAATATACAGAGTTGTAGAACATAGTGAGCATCCATCAGGTATAACTTATGATGATTGCATTCCATATCCGGCTGCCCGGGCTTTAAGAACCGATTTCCCCCAACTTGAACAAGTATGTGGTATTTTTCATACTGGCGAAGGGGTAATAACTATTGATGAGGAAAAATATTCTGAAGAAGGAATTTTATTTGCAGAGCCTCAATTTTTCAAAGTATTTGATTATGAATGGCTGCAGGGAGATCCGGAAGAAGCACTAAAAAATCCGGGATCAGTAGTTATAACCGAAAATCTGGCAAAAAAATATTTCGGGGAAGAAGATGCATATGGAAAAACCATTAAGCTGGATAATTTTTATGATTTAACAGTAACCGGGATATTAAAAGACCCTCCAAAAAATTCACATCTTTCTTTTTGTTTGATTATTCCATATGAAAGTCTTAGTGCTGAGGTGGTTGGAATAGATTATAATAGATGGAGTTTAGTACTTACTGGTATGGCCACCTATGTTGTACTGCCTGATAATTATCCGGCATCAAGGTTAGAGCAACAATTGGATGATTTCAGAAAAAAATATATTGATGATGAAGATGTATTATCCAGTCATTATTATTTACAACCATTAAATGATTTTCATTATAACACCCTTTATAGTGCTAATAATTATTCTTATCTGACCAGTAAAAAAACTTTATTAATATTTTCAGTTATTGGTTTACTTATACTTGTAATTGCATGTATTAATTTTATCAATATGGCCACAGCACAGGCTATCAGAAGAGCAAATGAGGTAGGCATCAGGAAGGCTATTGGTGCAGGGCGAATAAAATTAATCACACAATTTATGGGAGAAACCTATTTTATTACAATTCTCTCTCTTATTTTTTCATTAATACTTACTGAAATATTTTTACCCTACCTGAATAATTTTCTTGGTTATGGAATAAATCTGAATTTATACAGTTCTCCTGCTATGATAATATTTCTGATATTATTAATAATAATTATTGGTTTATTATCAGGTTTTTATCCTTCATTGGTTTTATCATCCTTTAAACCGATTTCAGCTTTGTATAAAAAGAATGAATTGTCGTCTGTTAAGAAATTTTCATTAAGAAGTGCACTTGTGATTATTCAGTTCATTATTTCTCAGATTTTAATTATATGTACAATCATTATCTCTCTTCAGGTAAATTATTTTAACAATAAGGATCTGGGATTCAGTCATAAAGATATTATACGAATTGAATTTCCGGATGTTGATCATAAAAAATACGAAATTCTTCGAACTAAACTTGAGCAATTTCCTTCAATTGAAGAGATTACTTTTGCTGTAGGAGCACCTACAGCAAATTCTAATCTGGGAACACATTTTAATACACCGGGATCAGAAGTAGAATTCCGGGTTCAATTTAAACCGGTTGACCAGAATTATATCAATACCTTCCAGCTTGATCTGTTAGCAGGTGATTGGCTTCCTGAATATAATGCTGACGACACAGTTTATCATTATGTAGTTAATGAAGAACTTATAAAAAAAATCAACTTTCCTGAACCAAATGAAGCCATTGGAAAAGAAATAATTGTCAGCAATATGAGAGGAGATATAAGAGGAGTTGTCAGAAATTTCCATATGTCATCACTCAAAGAAAATATTTCGCCTGTTGTATTAACACACTTTCCAAGGTTTTATCTGGAGGCAAATCTAAAAATCAATTCAGCTAATAAAGAGGGAACCATGGAAAATATAAAATCAGCCTGGATGGAGGTTTTTCCTGAGAGCTTATTTGAACCTCAATTTATAGACGATTACCTGGCTGAACAATATGAGCATGAAAACAGAATGTATTCAATAATAAAAGTATTTTCCATTATTGCAATCCTTATTTCTTGTCTTGGACTTTTTGGACTTGTTTCATACGTAACAGCACAAAGAACCAGGGAAGTTGGAATACGAAAAGCAATAGGTGCTTCCGTTGGCAGAATTGTATACCTTTTATCAGTTGAGTTTTCAAAATGGGTATTACTGGCAAATATTATTTCTTTGCCTATAGGATATTTCGTAATGAACAAATGGTTGCAGAATTTTGCATATAAAATTGATATGCCATATTGGGTTTTCCCATTTGCCGCAGTACTTACATTAATTATTGCTCTTTTAACTATTAGTTATCAGGCAATCAGAATAGCAAACAGCAATCCGGTAGATGCCTTGCGTTATGAATAATTAATAAACCAAAATTATTACTTATGTTAAAAAATTACTTCAAAATAGCATTTAGGAACATATACCGAAATAAAGTATATTCCTTTATAAACCTGTTAGGGTTCTCAGTTGGAATGGCATGTTCAATATTGATAATCTTATATGTACGAATGGAATTTAGTTATGACAAGTACCATGAAAACAAAGAACTTTTATACAGAGTTGTTAAAGATGACTGGATAGGAACACCTGCAGCACTTGCGAACGCAATACAACTGGAAATTCCGGAAATTCAAAAGGCGATAAGTATAGATTATTTTACGAGGGAATCAGGGGTTAAAGCATTTAAATATGAAGATAAACAGTTTAATGAAGAATATTTCTTTTTAGCTGATCCGGGCTTTTTTGATATGTTTTCTTTTGAATTCATTCTGGGTGATAAAAAAACTGCTCTTGATGATCCAAACTCAATAGTAATAACCGATAGCACTGCCAGCAGGTATTTTGGTAATGAAGATCCGATTGGAAAAATTCTGGTTTATGAGAATAGAAAGGACTTCAGGGTTACCGGAGTAATTAAAAATATTCCTCAAAACACTCATTTTAAGTTTGATATGGTAGCCCCATTTAAGAATATGCCCGACTTATACGGTAATGATTATAATACTTGCTGGGGTTGTTCAAATTTTGAAACATATATTTTACTTAACGAAAATGCTTCAATAGATAATCTTGCAGATAAAATTGGGAATATATTCATGCAATATTCCGGAAGGGATAAACATGATTTTATAGTACAGAAGGTAACTGATGTTCATTTAAGATCAAAATTAAGAGGGGAGCTTGGACAAAACGGAAGCTTAACTGAGATTATTATATTCTCGGCAATAGCACTAATAGTATTACTTATTGCATGTGTAAATTATGTTAATCTTGCCATCGCTCGTTTTTCAAAAAGGATAAAAGAGATTGGCATGAGGAAAATAGTTGGAGCCAATAAGTTCCAAATAATAAGACAGTTCCTTGGTGAAGCTATTGTTCTTTGTTTAGTATCCCTGGTTTTTGCAGTAATACTTGTTGAGATATTCCTGCCAATGTTTAATAATATTATTGGAAAAGAACTAGTATTATATGGAACAAATAAAGTTTTTATTATAACAGGATTGATCTTTTTCGCAATTATTACAGGAATTTTATCCGGGAGTTATCCGGCTTTTCATTTTTCCAGGTTACCCTTATTAAAACTAATGAAAGGCGATTTTATTAGAAGAAAACGTGGAATAACATTAAGTAAAGTTATGGTTATTTCACAGTTTTCTATATCAGTCTTTTTTATAATCTTCATTCTAATGATAAGAGACCAAATAAAATATATCAACACAACTGATATGGGTTTTACGAAAGAAAATCTTATAGTTGTTCCTCTGGGCGAGAAAATGAGTAATAAGTTTCTTACTTTCAGAGAGGAATTGCTTACTTATACTGATATTGAAGATGTGTCATTTTCAAAGTTCGGATTAGGAGATCCCGGGTACCATCAAACTGCAAATTGGGAAGGTCAGGATGAAAAAATAGATGTAAGTATGTTTGCTGCCCCTGTTGACGAACATTTTATCAATACCTATAAAATTCAGATTCTGAAAGGAAAGGATTTTACTGATGGCCCCTTGTCTCAATATGAATATATTATTAATGAAAATGCCGTAGAATTAATAGGTGTTGAAAATCCAATTGGCTTAAAATTTAATATTTTTGGTGAAGGCAGAATAATAGGAATAGTAAAAGACTTTAACTTTCTTTCACTTCATGCTCCAATAATGCCAATTGTCTTTTCAGTTCGACCAAAACTTTTTAGCAATATCGCCATACGTATCAGTGAAGAAAATATTTCAACAACTCTCAGGATAATTGAAAATACATGGAACAAAATTATTTCCGACAGGCCGTTTAGCAGTTCATTTTTCGAAGATCAACATAATTCCCTCTACCAGTCTGAGCAAAAAGCTGGAAAAATATTTGGATTTGTAACTTTAATGGCAATTTTTATTTCCTGTATTGGATTGTTTGGTATTGCTTCATTTACATCCGAACAAAGAACTAAAGAGGTAGGTATTAGAAAATCATTGGGTTCGAGTGTAAAGGAAATTGTGATTTTATTAACTAAGGAGTTTGCCGTTCTGGTTTTAATTGCCAACATCATAGCATGGCCAATAGTGTTTTTAGTAATAAGAAAATGGCTGCAAAACTTTAGCTATCATACAGATATCAAAATTCTGATTTTTATAGCAGCGGGTTTATTTACATTATTATTAGCTTTATTAACAATTGGTTTCCAGTCGATTAAGGCTGCCAATACAAATCCGGTGGATACACTTCGTTATGAGTAAGCACCTGGTCCCTGAACACAAGGCACCAAGTAGGAAAATACAATTTGGATGAAATTTTAACCTATTATATCACAAATATCCTGATCTAATTCCACCTCAACATCAATTGTAATCAAAGTAGATGTGGTCGTTATGTCCAGTTTAGTTACACTATAATCTTCACCTGCATTCGCCTCAATGAATGGTTGAATCTGGCTAGGATCAGTAGGCAAAGTATATGAGGTCCATTCCCCATCGATTGACATTCTAAAGTCGTAGTCTTCATTTTTCTCCAGCTGCAATTCACAAATACCACCATCAAAAGTGAAGCTTGTCCAAGGATCATCCGATCCAGATTTTTTGAATTGACCACTTATTGTTAAAGCGACAGCAAACTGCATATCAGGACATTTATACTTAGTTATTATTTTATATGGGAAAAGATTTGAGATCGGAATAGCTTCAAATGTAGCTTCACCACCACAAACATTATTCACAGATACCTCACCTGACATATTATACTGACTATCACCAAACAACTCAACTTTTACTGATGGGTCACTTTCGGGATAGTTTAAATCATGTATTATATATCTTTGTGGGATAGTAAGCCTTATTATACCTGTCTTGGTAGTACCGTTAGAATAAGTAACTTTATAATTAAATGCTCCCGATCCACCTACTGCCCCACCTCCATCAACAACATTAAAGGTTAATCCACTATATCCATCACATGCGGCAATTCCTGACCGCTTGATAGCTGTATATAATAAAGCCTCGTATTTTAAGTTTGGCGGGGGAATGCTTATTACTGGAGTTTCTGGGGAGGTGTATTTTCTTCCAGAATTATAGACATAAGGATCTTCCCAATACCATAATCCAATTGCATCATTTGGATTTTGATTATCACTTACCGAAAATAATCCTGGTACAAATACCTGATAGCAATTCAAATATTTATAGTCTGCTCCAGTATTTATATGGGAAACATCAGTGAGGAAGGTTAATTGCCCGTCAACAGGATTCTCACCAAAGTAAATTGTATAAGGTTCATTAAATCCACTTTTTTCTGATTTTACAGTTCCAATTTTAATCAAATTTATTATTATGTCCTTAATCCCTTCTTCTGGATAGCTCACATATACTGGGATTGGTAAATATCCGACTCCATAACCATATATTGTTAATTCCAGGGGATTTTCAGGGCTTATTTCAATACGAGGGTCATACCCTAATTCTATGTAACCTGTACTTGTTGTTATATTATCAGGTTTTTCGCCAGCAAAATTGATCAAATTAGCTGCATCATCGCCGCCAAAAATGATTGTTATCTCTTCATCTTCAATATATTCACCAGTCTCTGAATCAATAATATGTACGGCAATTTTTGTTTTAATAAAGTTCATATCCACAATCAGCAATGTTATATCTTCACCAGTATCCTTGTCTTCCAGTGGATTCTTAAACATGTCGGTACAAGAACTAATACTTATTAATGAACCAATAACTATTATTATTACTATAAATGGAAAAAGAATTTTTGATTTCATATTATTAGTTTTTTAATTATTCTTATAAATTAATAATCCTGTATGAAAATGAAAGTCTAATAACAGGATACATCGTATATTGATCCAATTGGCGCTCTAATAATTGTTCCTGTCCATGCTCAGGATTAGAAGTTGGAGAAAGTAATCCTGTAGATTCAAAAGTTAAATCAACAGGTCCTTGAAAGTATGTGCCAATTTCAAATGCCGCAGAAAATCGCTTTTTAATTCCTAAAGTTCTGCCGAATCCAATTCCCAAATAGGGTGAGATTTTATTTGAAGGGTCTACCTGAAGATTAAAATCGCCAATCATTTCCGGGGTGATCTCAATATCTCCAAATGGCATCGGTGCCACAGGTTCACCATCAACATCAACATGAAAAAGGTTTAATCCGGCACCGGCAGTAAGAAATACTCCCCTTACAAGATAAAAGTCGAACAACAGAGAGGTGCTCCCGGTTTTAAAATCAATTAGTGCATCATAACTGACATCTTGCTCTTCAAACTCATATGATGTACTATAGGATAATTTTTCAAATCCAAGACGTATAGACATTCTTTTATGAAAATTATATACAACATCTCCTCCTATACCATTTGTTGATGCTTTAAGTGATACACCAAAAGCTTTTGAAAAATCTCCTTGCCCAATACTTTTTACAGGAATAAATAAAAACATAATGGCACAAATAAAAACAATAAGGGATAATTTTTTCATAATTAAATTTGTTGGATTTATTATAAAAACGGGTTAATAACTTACAAAATCACTAGTAAATATAAAATAAAATATTTTTATTACAACAATATTCAATAACATATTCCATTGTATTTGATTAATCCATATATTTGATGCTGAATAAAACCTTGTAAAATCAATATTATAAAAGAACAATTATTATGAGAAAACCATTTTCTATGTTATCTGTTATTGCTTTACTCTTTATAGGAGTTACAATAACATTGTTAAGAAATGATAAAACTGAAAATCTACCTGAAAAAACCGGTCCTAAATCTCCAAACGACTGGTTATTTTCTCAAAGGGTTTTTCCTTACGATCGTATTAATCCTGAGGCCTATGAAGCAAGCAGGCAACAGGCCATAGAATTGAGGCAGCAAACAAGCAGGTTAAAAAATAATCAGGAAGCTTGGCAATTTGCAGGCCCGATAAATGTAGGCGGAAGAATAAATGATGTTGAAATGCATTCATCAGATATGCAGATTATATATGCATGTGCTGCCTCCGGAGGTATATACAAATCAGAAAATCAAGGTATAAGCTGGGCTCAGATATTCGACAACGACTATTCTCTTTCGATTGGAGATATGGCTATTGCCGAAACTGATAAGAGGATATTATATGTTGGTACTGGCGAACCAAATGGGGGCCAGGGCTCAGTAACTTATGATGGTTATGGAGTATTCAAATCGATTAACGAAGGTGAAACATGGACTCATGTTGGACTTGAAAATGCAGGAGGCATTGGAAGAGTTGAAGTTGACCCGAAAAATTCGGATAGAGTATTTGTTGCTGCCATGGGAAATCTATTTGCAAAAAATGCTGAAAGAGGAATTTACAGAACTTTGAATGGTGGTGAAACATGGGAAAATGTATTATTTGTATCCGACTCAACCGGAGGTATTGATCTTTGTATTAATCCGGAACATCCAGACACTATATATGCAACCATGTGGGAAAGAGTAAGATACCCTGAGCGCAGAACATATGGTGGCCCATCAACAGGGATATGGCGAACATATAATGGTGGAGATGATTGGGAAAAATTAACTATTGGACTTCCAACAACCGATCTGGGACGAATAGGAATTGACATTTCCAAATCTAATCCTGAGATTCTTTATGTGGCATATTCAAATGCCAGTGGTACATGGAAAGATGTTTACAAAACGATAAATGGAGGAGATACCTGGACAGCAACAAATTCAAGTGGACTTGGAGGAACAACATATTACTGGTGGTTTAGCAAAATTCAGATCGACCCGATTAACCCTAATGTTGTTTATAATCTGGGATTTCACACACATAAAACACGTAATGGCGGACAAAGCTGGGATCGTATTTCAGGGCTTCATGTTGACCAGCATGGCGCTTATGTTCATCCACAAAATAACAGCCTTGTTATAATAGGAAATGACGGTAGTGTATACATTTCAAATAACGGAGGCACAACAACAACAAAAGTAGAAACTTTGCCAATCACCCAATTTTATACATGCGAAGTAAATTACCAGCATCCTGAACAAATTATGGGGGGCACACAGGATAATGGAACGGTCAGGACTTTAACAGGTGAGTTTGACGACTGGAGTTCAGTGTATGGAGGTGACGGTTTTGTTATTAGGGTTGACCCAACCGACGACCAATATGTATATGCCTCATCACAAAGAGGTGGTTTTGGACGTTCAACCAATGGTGGACAGAGTTTCTCTGGTGCCAGGCCTTCAAGTAGCGGAGACAGGTATAACTGGAAAACTCCCTACATTCTTGACCCAAATAATCCAAGAACAATGTATTTTGGATCAAATTATGTATACAAATCAACAACACGTGCTGCTACATGGACCAAGGTCAGCAATGATCTGACTAACGGTAATCAGCCTCCGTGGAATTATGGAACAATAACGACTCTTGCTGTTTCCAAAATAAATGATAATATTTTATATGCCGGAACTGATGATGGTAATGTATGGGTTAATCCGGATGTTGGCGGTCAGGGAGAATGGACAAAAATATCAGATAATTTGCCAATCAGATGGGTTACATGTGTAGCAACCGATCCTTTTGACGAAAACACTGCTTATGTAACATATTCAGGATTAAGATATCATGATTATGTTCCTCACGTTTTTAAAACAACCAACCTTGGAGAAACATGGACAGATATCTCTAGTAATCTTCCTGATTTTCCGGTTAATAATATTCAGATTGATCCTGATCATCAGGGAAGATATTATATTGCTACTGATGGAGGAGTTTTTGTCAGTCAGAATTCAGGTAACAGCTGGTCAATTCTTGGAAGTGAACTTCCTAACTCACCAGTACTTGACCTTTGTTTGCACAACCCAACAAGAACCCTTGTTGCTGCTACTTTTGGCCGTTCAATGTATAAATATGACTTAAATTCTATTTCAGGCATAGATCAAACAGAAGTAATAATTAATCCCTTGAAAGTATATCCTAACCCTTCTTCAGATATTGTTAATATTACTTTTGACCTGCAATCTGAGCAAACAGGACAGCTAATTATCTTTGATATTAGTGGTAAAGTATTGAAAGTTTTGCATGATGGAGCATTTCATAGTGGCAATCAGCATTTTACCTGGGATGGCACTAATAACGGCAACCGCAGAATAGCCGGTATGTATATCTGCCGTCTGGTAACAAACAAATCATTATTTGCAAAAAGAATACAAATAATAGAGTAAAAAAGTATTCTTTAAGCAAAAAGGCTGTCCATTCGGGCAGCCTTTTTTTGTTAACTCAGAATTTTAATTGAAATATTGTATTATTCTCAGAATCTGATTTTACTGAAAGATTACCTCCGTGTAAACGCATTATCTGACGTGAAAGACTCAAACCCACTCCTGATCCTTTTTCTTTTGTAGTAAAAAATGGAATAAATATTTTATCCATCAAGTCTTCTGTAATCCCAATACCATTATCAACAACCTGAATCACTGTTCGTTCATTCTCCATATATGCATTTATCTGAATACTGCCGGATTTTTTGTTCTCTATAGCTTCAATGGAATTTTTAATCAGGTTAATCAGGATTTGTTGTATTTGAGCAGGATCAACAGTTATTTTCAGGTTTTCAGGTTCAATTATGAATTTCACCTTAATATTTGATGAACTAATCTTATCCTTCATCAAAACATTTATATTATTAAATAGTTCTGAGATCACTATTGTTTGAAATTCAGGATCAGGCAGTTTCGAAAGTTCCTTATAATGATTAACAAATTTAATCAAACCTTTCCCCCTGCCCTCTATCATTTCCAAACCGTCGAGAGTCTCTTTAATAATCTCCTTATTTATCTCAGAAACAGGTTTTATTTTATCATTATTCTTAAAAAAATCCGAAATAGTAGAGGTCACCATTGTTATCGGGGTTACAGAATTCATTATTTCATGAGTCAGCACACTTATTAGTTTTTGCCAGGACTCCAATTCTTTTTCATCAAGTTCATTTTTAATATTCTGAAATGAATAGAGACGAATATTTTTATTCTTTAGTATTAATACTGAAACTTTTACAGAAAGATGTAATAATTCATTATTTATTTTAATAATGAAAATCTTTTGTTGATCAGGTTTCATTTCTCCTAAATCATATGAAAACCCTTCCCTGATCAGATCCAGTGATTTAATATTATGTAAACCGGGAATATTTAGTATGTCCTTTGCTGTACTATTGATAAGATCGACTTTTCCATTATCATTAAATGCTATTAATCCAATCCCAATATGTTCAACCAGATATTGCAGATATAAATATTGATTTTCTTTGTCTATCCTGATGTTTGTAATAAGATTATTTATTTCATTCAGATAATCTTTAAGTCCGGGGTAATATGATTCAATATTCTTTTGTGAGAATACTGTAGAAATTTCGTTCTCCTTTAATTGAATAATAAATTTTGATATGTACTTATTAGTACGATTAAATAATCGGATAAATAGCCACGACTGTAATACAATAAGAAAAGCTAATCCTATTATTGTATAAATATATCTGGTGAAATAAATAAAATATACCAGCGCAAAACAGCTAATTATTAATAGTAATAATCGGATAATGATATTAGTATATATTTTTCTTGTCATTTATTTATAATAAATATTCAGAATAATCTACCTGGGTTTTTACAAATCATATTTTTTTATTTTTTTATATAAAGTGATCCTTGTAATCCCTAACTCCCTTGAAGTTCTTGCAATATTTCCAAAGTTTTTCTCCAATGCAACAGATATTGTATTTTTCTCAACCTCCTCAAGATTTAAATTAACCGATGTTTGAATTTCTGTCTTTTTGTTTTCTGATAGTTGGAAGTCGGCCGGGCCAATAATATTTGATTCACACATAATTACAGTTTTTTCAATGGTGTGCTGTAATTCTCTCACATTTCCGGGCCACGAATATTTCATTAATTGATGGATAGCTTTCCCATTAAATTTCAATAAAGGTTTTTCATACTTTCTTGAATATATCTCTAAAAAATGCTGAGCTAATAAAATAATATCTTCACCACGCTCCCGTAAAGGTGGTATATTAATTATAATTGTATTAATCCTGTATAATAAATCCTCCCTGAACATATCATTCTTTACCATTTGTTCAATATCCTTATTAGTGGCCGAAATAAGGCGTATATCTATCGGTATTGGTTTGGATGAACCAACAGGAGTTATTTCAAGATTTTGCAGTACTGATAGAATCTTCGACTGCAAGCTCATTGTAAGATTAGCTATCTCATCAAGAAATAAACTACCTCCGGAAGCAGCTTCAAATCGGCCAATCCTGTTTTCCTTAGCATCAGTAAAAGCTCCTTTAATGTGACCAAACAATTCACTTTCAAATAAACTCTCGCTTACTGATGCCATATCAACACTGACAAAAACCTCATTCGATCTTTTAGATTGCTTGTGTATCTCCCTGGCTACAAGCTCTTTTCCAGTTCCGTTTTCGCCCAGGATTAAAATATTTGCATCAGTTTTAGCAACCTTGTTTATTGTTGAAATGACATTCCTCATGTTTTCTGAGGATCCGATAAACAATTTATAATTCCTGCTAATATCTTCTGAAAGAATTTTTTGTTTTATTTTTAGTTTTGAGACTTCTTTTATCGATTGACTAAGTTTAAGTGCAGACTGCAAAGTTGTTATCAACTTATCCTTTTCAAAAGGTTTCTGAATAAAATCGGTTGCACCATTCTTTATAGCTTTAACTGCTATATCAACATCTCCGTATGCTGTTATCATAATTACAACGGCATTAGTATCTGCCTTAAGAATTTCTTTTAACCAAAATATTCCTTCATTCCCTGAATTCACTCCTGCAGTGAAATTCATATCAAGAATTATTATATCAAAACTTTCTGAATTTATAAGATGTGGTATCTGATTAGGATTTTTTATTGTAATAACCTCCTCGAAAATATACTTCAAGGCAAATTTTAAGGAGTTTAATACACCTATATTGTCATCGACAATTAGTATTTTACCTTTTTTTTTCTCAGGCATAAAATTAGAGTTGTGCTTTTTATTATTATCCAGGCTTAAATATAGGTAATAATGTATACAAAATAAACTCATAGTGTAAACAATATATACACTTTTATATAAAAATTTGTTTTTGCAATATTGTATCTTATTGTATATCTGAATATTACCAAAATTGGCATATATTATGAATATATAATAAAAACAAAAGAAAATGATAAAAAACTATCTCAAAATAGCAATAAGAAATTTCTTACGTCATAAAACCTTCTCGCTAATAAATATTTTAGGATTATCAGTAGGCATTGCCTGTACAATAATCATATTCTTATTTGTTAAATATGAATTAACCTATGATTCTTACCACCCGGATTCAGATAGAATTTACAGGGTGTCAAGAATACTTAAACGGCAAAATAAAGATGAAGGATTTGCTGCAATAAATACACCTTGTGGGCCCACAATGAGAGATATTTATCCTGAAATTGAATCGATGTTCAGGATCAGAAAAGGAAGAATGGCCCAATTCAGAACTGATAATAATCGATATATGGAGGAGGATTTTCATTATGTTGATTCTTCAATATTTGAAATTTTACATCTGCCCTTATTAGAAGGCAATCCTTCAACTGCATTAGACAGACCTTTTACTGCCATACTATCTGAAAGAGCTTCTGAAAAATATTTTGGAAAGGAGAACCCTGTAGGAAAAACCATTATGGTTGATACATTTTTATATGAAGTAACCGGAATAATGAAAAATATTCCAGGAAACACACACCTGAAATTTAATATGCTTTTTTCCTGGAATAGTTTTGACATAAGTTTTCCGAGGCCTCCCGATTGGCCTGCCTCTCCCTGGGTAATAGGAAATGTGTGCACATATATTAAACTATTTAAAGGAACCGATCCTGAGGTTTTTGAGGCCAAAATATCTGATCTGGTTCACAGATATGATGGAGAAAGTCTGGACAAACAAGGAGTGGAAGTTTCTCTTTTTCTCCAAGAAATTAATTCTATACATTTAAACTCCAATCTGATTTGGGAACCAGCTCCACCGGGAAATAAACTTTTTATTTATATATTTTCAGGAATTGGTTTATTGATTATTCTTATTGCCTGCTTAAATTTCATGAATCTGTCAACTGCAAAATATATAAACAGGGCAAAAGAAGTTGGCATAAGAAAGACAGTTGGAGCAAGCCGCAGAAAACTAATCAGACAATTTTACGGAGAATCACTTTTAATAGCTTTTATTTCTCATATTATTGCTATGATAATCACAGAATTATCACTTCCATTGTTCAATAATTTGTTTGGATTAACTCTCAAGATTCACTATTTTGATTTAGTGTTCATTTCTGGAATTGTTATTATAATAATATTTGTTGGCTTATTAGCAGGAACTTATCCTGCTCTGTACCTATCATCATTTAAACCTGTTAAAGTATTAAATTCAAGTATTAATCCCCGTTCCGGAGGAATCACAATGAGAAGAATTCTTGTTGTTGGCCAGTTTGCAATTTCAATATTCCTGATTGCCAATACAATTATGCTTTTCAAACAATTAAGTTATATGAAAAACCAGGATCTTGGATTTAATAAAGAAAATAAACTATTAATAAGGTTTGCCGATGATGTATTAACAAAAGGTAATTATGAAAGTATTAAATCTGAGTTTTTAAACGTTCCCGGTGTTACAGGAGCAACTGTGACTTCAAGCGTTCCCGGAAAATGGATGTATTTATGGAGGACTTACCCCACAAATAAGCAAGTAGAGAATACCCAATACATTAATTATTTTCAGCATGATTTTGATTTTTTTGAAGAATTCGGACTTGAAATAATTGCCGGCAGAGGTTTTAACAGAGATAGAGATGCTGCTTATAATAATGGTTATGTAATTAATGAAGCCGCATATAAAACATTTGGCATAGAATCAGCTGAAGAGGCTCTTGAGGCAAAATTTCATGACCGGGGAGAGCCTGTGGTAGGAGTAGTTAAAGATTTTCATATTAAAGGACTTCAGGAAAAAATTGGGCCTCTGTTTATGTTTATTACAACAGAAGATTATAAATTCATGTGTATTTCAATATCTGATTCTGATCCTATAACTATAAAAGATGCTGTGGAAGAAAAATTTAATGAATTATTTCCTGAGGAAGTACCCAGATGTTCATTTTTAGATGAAGATTTTAACAGCCAATATCAAAAAGAAGAACGACTTGGAAAACTATTCACTGTATTTACTGTACTTGGAATTATTATTGCCTGTCTTGGATTATTTGGAATGTCATCGTATATGGCCGAACAAAGGAGAAAAGAAATTGGTATAAGAAAAGTAAATGGAGCTTCAGTAGTAAGAATAGTTGTTTTATTATCTGCCGATTTTATCAAATGGGTATTTTTTGCTTTAATCGTAGCATCTCCAATTATCTATATAGTTCTAAATAAGTGGTTAAAGAATTTTGCCTATAGTGCAAAAATAGATATATGGGTTTATGTTATATCAGGAGCAATTGCACTGATAATCGCATTATTTACAACTATTTATCAGGCATTTAAAGCTGCCAAGAATAATCCTGTTAATTCATTAAGATACGAATAAATACTACTTTACATAAGCAATACATTCTATCTCCACTCTGGCTCCTGCTGCCAGTCCATTTCCCCCAAATGCGCTTCTGGCAGGCTTGTTATCAGAAAAGAAAGTTGTGTATACATCATTCATGGCTCCCCATTCATTTATATCGGCTAACATAACCGTAACTTTCACTACCTGATTCATTGAAGAACCATTTTTTTCAAGTACAGCTTTAATATTCTCAAGGCAATATTTAGTTTCCGAAGAAATGCCTTCAAATTTTCCAGTTTCCGGATTCCTTCCAAGATTACCCGATGTATATATTAAATTCCCGACACGTACCGCTTCAGAAAACGGTCTGTTAGTACTTCCTTCAGGATTAAGATATTCCAATTCCTGATTTGTTTTTGTCTGACAGGATACTATAAATACTAAAAGCAGCATCCATAAAATTGTTTTAAGTTTCATTTAATATTAAATTTGATTAATAATTTACAACAGCATTTCATATGAAATGTTGAAAATAACAAAAAATGGTATTATTATTGTATTTACAAACCTATTAATTAAAACTATATAACTATGAGTAAAAAATTCAACTATCTAATTTTATTTTCTCTTCTGTTTTTTATTTTCAGCCAGTCCTTTGGACAAAATAAATGCAGCGTGAAATTTATGAATGGCCCGAGAGAGGATGGGTCAATTGCATATAACTTCTTTGTTGGCGATGATGCTGAAGCATTTGCCACTTCTATAAATGGATTTGGTTCAGGATTTGTGTTTGATATTTTTACTGGCCGCGAATCATACGATATTATTACTATTGGAACAAAGAATGCAAATCTTAGTCTTGGTGCCGGTGTGGCAATATCTAAGTATCGTTTTCAGGACAATCTGATACTTTCTTTATCTAATGATGGTACAATGGTTAACTGGGAAGTTGATACCGATGGTACTCACGACTACGGTAATTCATTTTTCAGCTATGGAAAAAGTAAGCTGATAACTGCGTCAGTTTTTTTTCCTGCATATCTGAATTTTCGTATTGGCCGACAATTTGATATTTCAGCAGGTGGATTTGTTGACCTCTACTTTTATGGACGACATAAAAGAAAATTCAAAGTTGGTGACGACAAAAATACAGAGATAGTCGGAACCAAAGATTTCAAAGATTTCAATCTTAATAAAACCAAATATGGAGTAAGTGCTACAATCATGCACAGACCCAGTGGTATAGGTATATCAGGAACTTATTTCCTTACTCCGTTTTTCCAGGAAGGTATGGGGCCTGATCTTACTGAGGTCAGAATTGCTCTTATTGTTAATGTTGCAAAGAATTATGCTAAAAAATTCGGAAGATAAAAAAAAGAGCGCTTAAGGCGCTCTTTTTTTTAGAATATGAGACTAAAAACTGTTTCTTTTCCTGGAACCGATTGTACCTTAATGGCAGCTTTGTGAATATTCATTATCTGACGTGAAATACTAAGTCCTATACCCGATCCCTTTTCTTTCGTAGTAAAAAACGGGACAAATATCTTGTCTATTTCCTCTTCAGAAATCCCAGGCCCCTTATCAATAACATTAATTTGTATTTCTCCATTTATTGATTTCTCAGCAGATAGAATTATCGTTTTATTTTCACAATCAGTTAAAGCCTGAATTGAATTTCTGATAAGATTAATTAACACCTGGCTAATAAGTTTTTCATCAGCATTCAGCACTATATTTTCATCATCAATTTCTATATTAAATTGTATATCGTTTGAACTTATTTCATCTCCCATCAAAGTAGCAATTTCATTAAATAGATCATAAACAAGAAATCTGCTGAATTCAGGATATGGTATATTCGAAACTTTTTTATAGCTACTTACAAAATCCTTCAATCCCTCTCCCCTCTTTTTTATTGCTAATAAACCTTTATAAGTTATATCGACTGGTATCTGTATATTTTTATTGCTTTTTTCAGGATAACCGCTTTCTTCGATATTATCTATCAGGGTTGAAGCTACAGTAGTTATTGGAGTAATTGAATTCATAATCTCATGTCGTAGAACACTTATGAGTTTCTGCCAGTTATTGACTTCCTCATGAGCAAGCTCATTGCTTATATCCATAAAAGAAACCAATCTGATTTTTTTAGCCTTAATAACCATATCAGAGGCCTTAATTGATAAATGTATCATTACTCCATTTCTGATAAATCTTACAAGCCCGGGTTTATTTATATTAATCGAATTTAGTATTTCTGAAAAATTCGGAACAAACAAATTAAGTTGGTTTATATTATTTATGGTTTTCATATCAAATAAACTTAATATGGCATCATTTGAAAGACTTACTTTTCCTGATTCCTCAAAAGCAATTATTCCTGTTCCAATATGTTCAATAGTATTTAACAAAAAATGATGTTCAGATTCTTTTTCATATTTTACTTCCTGATATGACTCAGATATACGATTAAGACTATTCTGTATTCTTTTGAATGATTTATCCTGATAAAGATTTGTGAATTTCGGGGATGCATCTTTTATTACAAAAGCTTCAAGGAAGTTATTTATATTTCTATTATTCCTGGTAACAGTAAATATAATTAACACTAGTTGTATTATTGAAATAACAATAAAACCATACATTGTAAACTTCAGGTAATCTTTACTTATCGACCAGAAAACCAAATATACAGTAAGTGAAAGAAGGATAACCTGAATACTAATTATTATGTTAAAACGTTTTAAGGCCATATTTTTTTATTTTTCTGTAAAGTGTGGTTCTTGCAATACCAAGTTCATTGGCAGTTTTTGATAAATGTCCGTTATTCTCTTTCAGAGCAGATTGTATCAAGGTTTTTTCATTAGAGTAATAATTTTTCGAACTCGTTTTGGAAATTAAAGTTTTAGAAAATATTCTTACAAAATCTCCTGGTCCGATTTTTTTACTTTCAGCTAATATCACCGCATTTTCGATAGTATTTTTTAATTGGCGCACATTACCCGGCCAGTTAAAATCAACAAGTTTAATTATAGCACTTTCTGACATTTGCAGCTCAGGCTTATTATATCTCTTCTTATAAGATTGAAGAAAAGTGTCGATCAATACAGGTATATCAGCTTTTCTCCTCCTTAGTGGTGGCAAATCAATAAGTACTGTATTTATCCTATATAGAAGGTCTTCCCTGAATAACTCATTCTCTACCATATCGAATAAATCCTTATTTGTAGCACAGATCAATCTAATATCAATTGGAATATTATTATTAGATCCTAAAGGTGTAATTACCCTGTTTTGTAAAGAAGTCAATAGTTTTGCCTGCATAGCCAATGAAAGATTTCCTATTTCGTCGAGAAATAATGTTCCACCTGAAGCTAGTTCAAACCTGCCTTTTCTTTCTTTTTTTGCATCAGTAAACGCTCCTTTGGTATGTCCAAATAATTCGCTTTCAAACAAGCTTTCACTCAGTGAAGCTACATCAACACTAACAAAAGCTTCTGTGGACCTTTTAGATTTATTATGTATCTCTCTTGCTATCAATTCCTTACCAGTGCCATTCTCACCCAGAATAAGAATATTTGCATCAGTGTCTGAAACCTTTTCAATTGTAGAATAAACTGACTTCATTACACCAGAGTTTCCTTTTACTATTTTAAAACTTTCATTAATATTATCAATCAGATACTTTTGTTTCTCTTTAAGTTTATTAAGCTCAAGCTTTGATTGCCCAAGTTTATATGAATTTATTACTGTTGTTAGCAATTTGCCATTTTCCCATGGTTTTTCAATGAAATCAGTAGCTCCTTCTTTTATTGCTTTAACAGCCAGCTCAATACCAGGAAAGGCAGTAATAAAGATTATTATCGCTGAAGGATCTTTATTAAGAATCTTTCTCATCCAGAAAAAACCTTCATTTCCGGTTTTCTGACTGGCAGAAAAATTCATATCAAGAATTACAACATCAAATTTTTCACGATCAAGAAGAGAGAGCAATAATTCAGGGTTTTTTTCAATTTTAATTTTTTCAAAATATTTAGAAAGAAATATTTCCAAAGAAAACAATATTTCCTCATTATCATCAATTATCAGTATGCTTCCTTTATTTTTTTCCATAAGGATACTAATATACTAATAATTTCATATTGTATCGTTACGCTACAAGTGATTTATACTAAGAATCTGATTCTTTTTCTATTACAAGGCAAAACCCGCTTCCACGAATAGTGATTATTTTGACTGAAGGATCGTCACCAAGATATTTTCTAAGTTTAGCAATAAATACATCCATACTGCGGGATGTAAAATAACTATCATCACCCCATATAGTTTTCAAAGCAATTTCTTTTGAAAGCACATTATCTCTGTTTACACAAAGAAGTTTTAATAATTCTGCTTCTTTTGGAGAAAGTTTCTGAACAGAATCACCAAATACTATTGTTCTTAGTTTATAATTAAACAAATATTTACCAATACTGAATTTATCTAGTTTTCCGGACTGATTACCTGCACTTCCATTTCTTTTTAAAATTGCCTTGATTTTATGTAAAAGGATCTCAGAATCAAAAGGTTTGGTAATATAATCATCTGCACCTAATTTAAATCCCTGTAAAATATCTTCTTTTAAAGTTTTAGCAGTTAAAAATATTAAGGGGATATTAGGATATAACATTTTGATTTCGCTTGCTATTGTATAGCCATCTTTATTTGGTAACATAATATCGAGCACGCATATATCAAATTTGTCGCTTTTGAATTTATTAAAAGCATATTTTCCATCATCAACCCATAACACATAATAATTGTTCATTTCGAGATACGATTTTAATACGGCCCCAAAATTATAGTCATCTTCAACAAGAAATATTTTTTGTTTTTCACTCATATTATTCAATTATTACAGGTAATAAAATTTCAAATTCACTGCCTTTACCAGGTTCACTTTTTACTTTAATACTTCCTCCAAATTCTGCAACAACGGAATGCACATAACTTAATCCAAGTCCAAAACCTTTAACATTATGAATATTTCCGGTTGGCACACGATACATTTTATCAAATATTTTCTTCCTGTTTTCTTTACTTATTCCAATACCATTATCCTTTACACTTATCAAAACACTATTGTTCACATTTGTTGTTTTAACACTAATATCAGGAATTTTGTCACAATATTTAATAGCATTATCAAGCAGGTTATATATAATATTTACAAAATGTATTTCATCAGCATTAATATAATACTCACTGGCATTGAGTTCATCCTCAATTTTTCCTTTCTTTTCTTTTGCCAGAATTGAGATATTTTTAATAGCTTCTCTTATAGAAGAATGAATATTAACAGTATGATTTTGTAATTGAATATCCTTTTTTTCAAGAAGCGACATCTGAAGCACTTTCTCAACCTGGGAATTCATCCTTTTATTTTCTTCCTTAATAATATCTGTATAAAAATCTAGCTTTTCTTTATTCTTATATACCTGTGGGTTATTAATTGAATCTACTGAAAGTGAGATTGTTGCCAGGGGTGTTTTAAACTCATGAGTCATATTGTTTATGAAATCAGATTTTATTTCAGATATTTTTTTCTGCTTTAATATTACATATAATGTAAAAAAGAAAGTAAGTATAATAATCAGAGTGAACAGAAAAGAAATCATAAGCAGAAGGGAAATGGATTTTAATAAAACAGTTTTCTTATCAGGGAAATATACAATCAAATAATCTGATTTCTCATAAATATCATTTGGAAATAATTTTAATTTATATTTTGTATCAAGAAATTCTTCTTTAAATCCTTCTGATGTATATACAATTTGAGGGTCTCTATTCTCAGATATAATTGCATATTCAAAATCATATGCAATGTCATAATAATCCAGAACATAGGCGATCTGGCTCTTAAGAGATAATACTTTTACCCTGTTTTCAATAAGTTGTTTTTTATTCAGGTCCTCAGCCACCATTTCATTAAATATCTGTCTTAATCTTTTCGCCCTTGAATCGAAGATTCTCCTAATTGCCTGAGTAAGTTCTGTTTTAACATCCAGCGAAAGAATTCTGCTATACAAAGTATCCATAGGAATAATGAACTTATTTTGGGATGGAAGCAGAACCTGCCCCAAACCCGGAAGGTCGCTAACAAGTTCCTGTGGAATTAACATAGTATTTGTTAATGTATCTCCATAATGATGAAAGGTCAATCTCGATGAATCTGGTCCCAGCTCCAGTGTAACAAAGGAGATACTATTTTCATCGAGAAGTTTTTCTGAAACGGAAAAATTGTTTTCAATGCCTTCAAGCTTACTAACTATTTCAGTTAATACCTGATTAACTTTTCTATCAAAAGCGGTTTCTTCAATTTTAAAAGCATTTGTGATCCAAAAAAGCTGTATCGCAATTATACCAACTAATGCAGCAGTCATTAAACAAATAAGAAAATATATCCATTTTTTATTCATATATCCAAAATTACAAAAAAACTTATGGTCAGGATAAACTTTAACCTTTTCTTAACCGATTTTAACTAAACCTTAACCTTAGCTAAGCTATTATGAAATTAGATTTGTACCAATATAAATTATTAACAAAACAAAATTAAAATGAAAAAAACAATAATATGCTTTATTATTATAACATCAATGACAATGATGCAGCTTATTAATGCACAGGATATTTTTAAAGCTGTCAGAGACAATGATGTGGAAAAAATTAAGGAATTATTAAAAAATGATCCCAAACTGGCCAATTTTAAAGATCAATATGGCAGAATAGCTTTACATCCTGCAGCCTATACCGGCAATCTGGAGATTTGCAGGATTCTAATTGATAATGGTGCCGATATTAATGTTAACTCAATATTAGGAACACCATTACATAGAGCATGTTTCAACAAAAATCCCGAGGTAGTTAAATTACTACTTAAAAATGATGCTGATTTATTAGCTCAAAATTCTACAGGAACAGTCATCCACACCGTAGGGATAGTTGATGCTCCTGAAATTGCAAGGCTGCTGATAGATAAGGGCGCCGATGTAAATTCCCTCAATAACAGAGGGATTACTCCTCTTTATTATGCCATATCAAGCGGAAGTAACAGGTCGGATGATATTGCAATGGTTCTGATTGAGAATGGAGCCAATGTAAATGCAAAATCACCGAGGGGGGAAACACTTCTACAGATTGCAGTTAGCAACGGTTTTACAAATGTTGCCAGACTTATGATTGAAAAAAGGGCAGATAAATCTGTTCTAGTAAAAAACAGTTACCAGTCATTATTGCATCTTGCTGCAATAAATGGATATGCTGATATGGCAGAAATGCTTATAAAAAAGGGTCTGGATCCAAATCAGAAGGATTATCATGGAAAATCACCAAAATACTATGCCGGTCTGTATGGAAATAGTACTGTTGTTAAAGAACTTCTTAAAGCAGGAGTTAATAAGGGAAAATTAACAGAGAATTATAATCCCTCCCCATATCTTGATAAAAAATTAAAAAAAGATCAGGCATATATCTGGTATATGAAAAACAGAGGATGGTCGATAAAAACCAATGAAAATTTATTTGTTTTTGACAATGAAGAAAGAGGCCGTCGTCCTGATATTCCATCTTTACACAATGGATTTATCTCAGATTCAGAAATAGCAGACCAAAATGTTATTGCATTGTATTCAGGCTATCATGCGGTTCCGGGCTCAATGGAGTTCATTCATGGAATGGAAGAATCAATCAAAAATATAACTTATCTGAATTATAAAGATGACAGATGGCGTGGTGGAAATAAAACTTTTTATCTTAAAGGAAGAGAGAAAAAACAAATTGGTAATGTGGAAATACGGACTTTGGAAACCCATCAATCATATGGAATGGGATCTATTGGTTATCTTATTAAAACAGAAGGATTAACTATTTATTATGGTTGTTTTCCAACTGAACTTATTGATGAATATAAAAAGGAAATTGACTACATAGCAGAATTTGTTAAGAAATGTGATATGGCTTTTTTACAGTTTGCAACAGGAAAAGAGGAGGAATGTATTAATTATGTTATAGATAAAATCAATCCGGCTGTTGTTTTCCCTATAACAATGGGTGATAACAGGTTCAATCATAAAGAAATGGCACACAGGATCAATATGAAATTTCCGGATGTACAGGCTATAGCTCCTGTTATTCCCGGGGAAATGTACGAGTATAAAAATGGAAAAATTAAATAATCAAAATCAGCAAAAAATGAAAAAAAGTATAATACTGTTTCTTATAATTGCTATAATTACAAATAATGTTAAAGCACAAAACATACACTCAGCAGCATCCCAGGGAAAATTAGATGCGATTAAAGAAATTCTGAAAAAAGATCCTGAAAAAATCAATGATCTGAACAGAGATCAAAGAACGGCTCTTCAGCTTGCCATAATGTCGAAAAGAAATGAAATAGCCAGGTATTTGATTTCAGAAGGTGCAGATATATATCATAAAAGTAAAAGAGATGAAACAGCTTTATTTTTCGCAGTAAATGCGGGAAATATGGAAATGGTAAAACTCCTGATTTCAAAAAACACATTAAAAAAGTCTGTTTTAAGTAATGGTACTAATATGCTTCATTTGGCGGCATTATCAAATCACCCTGAGTTTATTAATATTCTTATTGATAATGGAATTGATATAAATGCAATAAATAAAAAAGGTTTGACGGCATTACATATTGCATCGGCTTTTGGACTTAATAATTTTGTTGAGAAATTAATAAAAAATGGAGCGGATTTAAATTTAAAAAGTACTGATGGCGGAAGTCCTTTACATTATGCCATCTCAGCTGGTCATAAAAAAAATGCAAGTACCTTATTAGCTGCTGGAGCTGAAAAGAAAAAACAAAAGTTTGCAGAAAAAAAAGGTGAGTATTTAGGTATGGATAAACCGGGTATGGAACTTACTCCTTTTAATACCGGTTTTGTTATAAATATTAATATACCTCATGGCGGAACAACTTTTTCACCTGATGGAAAAGAAATGTACTGGACCAGAACTTCTTTTAGCGGGTATGAAAGTATTTGGTATATGAAGGAAGAAAAAGGTAAATGGCATGAACCAAAAGTTGCACCTTTCTCAACTGAATATCACGAAAGTCACCCTTGCTTTTCAATGGATGGTAAGAAAATCATCTTTTGTTCAGACAGACCTTTAAATAAAGGTGAAGCCCCCGGTAATAATGACATATGGATTGTAGAAAAGGATGGTGACAATTGGGGAAAACCAAAAAATCTTGGAATAATTAATACGCCGGGAGAGGATTTTTTGCCTACTATATGTGAAAATGACAATCTGTATTTTATAAAAATATACTCCAAAGATGGAAGATGGGGAATTGATATATTTTGTTCAGAATTTGTTAATGGAGAATATACCGAGCCTGTAAAATTACCTGAGCCCATAAATTCTCCTTATGTTGAAGCCCGTCCGTTAATTGCCCCCGATGAAAGTTATATTCTATTTACCTCCGACAGGCCGGGGGGAACAAGAAAAGATTTAGAATCATATGTCACATTTAAACAAAATGATGGTTTATGGAACAATCCAATCCCAACAGGATTCAAACATCCACCTCAGGGAATATCAGCTGATGGAAAATATATTCTATTTGGAGATTATTGGGTAAAATCAGATATTTTAAAGAAACTTTATAATAATCAAGAATAGTAAAAAGGCACTGATAGATTCCTGGCCCTTCTTTAACAAACAAGGTTTTTATTGAATATATGTATCGGTACGCTACTATAATTGTAGCGAATCGATACATTTTACACAATTCCAATTCTTCTTCCATGCTGATTTACTGCTAATTACAATATTGGTACAATATTAGGATGTACAGTTTAAAATAAGATTTTTCAAACCTAATAATAGATATTATTTAATTAATTATATATGAAAACAATCAGATTATTAATAATAGTGTTAACTATATGCTCAAACAATTGTTTCACACAGCATAATAACAATCATTCTGTACAAAATAACAATGATGTTGAAAGAGAGCGGTTTTATTGGCAAATGCCAAACAAATTATTTGAAGAAATAGGTATCAAAGAAGGAATGGTTGTTGCAGATGTAGGATCAGGAACAGGATACATAACACTTAGATTATCCGAAAAAGTTGGAATAGGAGGAAAAGTGTATGCAAGTGATATTGATGTTCATGCCATACGCCTGTTAGAAAACAGTATTTCTGAAAAAGGACTTAAGAATATTGAAACTATTATTGGCACTGAAAAAAATCCACTTTTACCTAAAGCTAAGATTGATTTTGTTATAATGGTTAATACTATACATTTTATTGACAATACAAAAACATTTTTTTCAAATATTACTCCTTGTTTAAAACCGAATAGCACTCTTATAATTGTACAATGGGATGCTGAAAAAATGGATTGTGAGTTAAAAGGTTGGAGAGGACCAAACAGAGAACAATTTACTATGCGTACAACATTAAAAAAGATTTATGATGCTAATTATGAAGTAATAAGAATAAAATCATTTTTGCCAATGCAGAAC
>JBHOTF010000023.1:0-36827 GCA_042584005.1 Bacteroidota bacterium | reverse complement strand
GTGTGCAGGGTTTTTTATTTTGAGTATATAAAACAATTCTTTATATTCGCACACCTCACACCCACTCACACCCACCCACTCACACCCACCCACACACCCACACACCCACACACAAACTCACACTCAATCTTGAAAGCCCAGGTGGCGGACCTGACGAAGGAAAGCCCGCCACCACCATTGAAAATGAATATGCCCAGGTGGCGGACCTGACAAAGGAAAGCCCGCCACCACCATTGAAAATGAATATGCCCAGGTGGCGGACCTGACAAAGGAAAGCCCGCCACCACCATTGAAAATGAATATGCCCAGGTGGCGGACCTGACGAAGGAAAGCCCGCCACCACCATTGAAAATGAATATGCCCAGGTGGCGGAATTGGTAGACGCGCTGGTCTCAAACACCAGTGGTAGCAATACCGTGCCGGTTCGATCCCGGCCCTGGGTACTCTTCTTAATTATATGTCGGTGTACTACTACTTAAAAACATTGTTTAACAATTAGCTCGATATGAAAACTAAGAACTTTGTACTGGCAATCATTTTAGCAGTTTTAAGTATCCCCGCTTTTCCTCAACTTGCTTTTGAAAAAGGCGAATATGTAGCACGCAGGGAAAAACTTATGGACATGATACCTGACGGTATTGCCATTATTCGGGGTGCAACAATCCCTGGTGGAGGTGGCCGGTTCTATCAGTACAATAATATGATGTATTTCACAGGATTGGAAATTCCGAATGTGATATTGCTGGTAGATGGAATCAACAGATCAAGTACTGTTTTTTTTACAATCGGTGAGAATGAAGCCAGGAGTGAAGGAATTTCCATAGAACTGATAAAGAACCCTGGTAAATTTACTGGCGTAGAAAATGTGCTCTCATATGATAGGTATACATCCTTCCTTTCCTCAAAGCTAAAAGCGATGCCAATTGTTTATACTCCGTTCAATTCCGAAGAACTTCCTGGAGAAGTTTCGGCTGAAAAATCCCGGGGCCTCAACAAATCAATGACTCAGGATGAATGGGATGGCCGACTCATCCGTGAACTGCAGTTTGTAAATAAACTCAATGAAAGGTTTCCTCAAGTTGAAGTCAAAGACTGTTTTGGTATAATATCTGATCTTAGAAAAATAAAATCTGAGGCAGAAATTGAAGTTATGAGAGAAGCCGGACGAATAGGAGTAAAAGCTCACATAGCTCTGATAAAAGCAACAGCTGTGAATGTCAAAGAAAGTGATCTGGCCAACATTTTTGAATATACCTGCAAACAGGAAGGAGCACAGGGATTAGCTTATAATACAATTATTATGTCTGCTGAAAATATCCCTTTCGGACATTATAACCAATATAATCGTATACTGGAGGAGGGGGATTTTGTTACTTTGGATGCAGGCGCCGATTATCTCTATTATGTAGTGGATTTTTCCACCTCCTTTCCGGCCAGCGGAAAGTTCACGCCCAAACAGAAGGAGCTTTATGAACTGGCTAATGCCATCAGGGAGGTATGTGTAAAAAACTATAGGCCTGGTATTACTTTTAAAGATGTTGGGCAGAAAGTGAGGGAATATCTTATCAAGGAGGGTTATGATCCTGATGAAAGAAGATTCAGGGGACTAATAAGATATGGAGGCTATAACCATTCTGTAGGTATGGCAGTCCACGATGGGATGGGAACTTTCCAGGGACCGGATGAAGTATTAAGAGAGGGTTTTGTTTTTGCCTGCGATGTTAATATGATGTATCCTGATATTGAAATTGGTGTCAGGCTTGAGGATACGGTTGTAATAACAAAATCAGGCTGTGAAATCTTTTCTTCAGGATTGCCTCGCACAATAGAGGAGATGGAGAAAACTATGAACACTAACAAAAAATAGCTTTCAAATATATTATTATGAAAATAAAAACTCTGATTTTTTACATTGTTATTTCATCACAATTAACAGTAGCACAGAAGGTTGACGTATATCAACGGCCAATTAAACATGAACGATCCCGGGAATTCGATGCCATTCATTATAAGATCAGTCTTAATGTTGATCTTGATAAAAAGATGCTGACCGGGAAAAATCAGATCACAATGAAACCGCTTAATAACAATCTTGATAAGTGCATCCTGGATGCCAAATATCTGGATGTAAGCAAGGTGATCGACAATAAGGGGCAGGAGCTTCATTTTGAACAGAAAGACGATCAGGTTTTTATCAAATTCAACAGGAGTTATAATCGTACAGAGACCATTCAATTTACAATCAGCTATATGCTTGATAAACCAACCTTGGGACTACGATTTATCGATGAATCACCTACCAATCCAAGACTGGTATCGTCAGATTGCTTCCCAAATAAAGCCCGGCAATGGATACCTTGTTATGACTATCCCAACGATAAGGTTACCAATGAAATGATAGTTACTGTTGATAAAGAATATAAGGTTCTTTCTAATGGAAAGCTGGTTGGAGTGAAGGAAAATACTTCAAATGGAACAAAAACCTGGCATTGGAGTCAGGAACTGCCACATTCAACCTATCTGTTCAATTTATGTATAGGAGATTATGAGGTTATTGAAGATTCGCTGGGATCTCTGCCAATAAATTATTGGGTGTATCATTATCATGCAGAGGATGCAAAACGCTCTTTCAGAAAAACTCCGCAAATGATCAGTTTTTTCAATAAATTGTATAATTATGATTATCCATGGGCAAAATACGATCAGGTAATAACCCCATATATGGGAGGAGGAGCTGAAGCTACAACTGCAACTTTATTGGGTGAAGGCGCTGTAACGGATAAATTTGCCGAACAGGATTTTTCATACGAAAGGGTCATAGCACATGAAATTGCTCATCAGTGGTGGGGCGATTTGATAACTCTCCGCAGCTGGGAGCACACCTGGCTTAATGAGAGTTTCGGAACATACTCTGATTATATGTACACCCGGAATGAATATGGTGAAGATGTGGGTGCATATGATTTGCTGGGAAAGAAAAACCAATACCTGAATGAAGCCCATAATCGCTACATCCGGCCAATTGTATTCAACCGATACGATAGTCCCGGACAAAACTTCGATAGCCATACTTATCCAAAAGGAGCTAATGTTTTGCATCTTTTGAGATATATCATTGGAGATGATGCCTTTTTCAGAACACTTAGTGCCTTTTTACATCAGCATGAATTCAAACCAGTCGATACACACGACTTCATGAAGACCGTGAAAGAGGTGAGTGGAAAAAATATGGACTGGTTTTTTGAGCAGTATATTTTTAGTCCGGGGCATGCTATTTTTGAGATAAACAAAAAATGGGATGAGCAGCGTAAAACGCTTGTAATTAACATATTGCAAAAACAGGATTCTTTGCCAGCTGTGCCGATTTATACTGTGCCGGTGAACCTTGGTTTTTCTTTTGAAGATAAAAAAATTGTTAAGGAAGTCTGGCTAAAGAACAAAATGGAGACTTTCGAATTTGAATTTGATTCGGAACCGCTTATGGTCAGATTTGATGAAGGAAATTACCTGCTTAAAGAGTGGAGTTATAAAAAACCGATTCAGGAATTACTTTACCAGGCCGAAAATGATGATGTGATAGGTCGTTTATGGGCTGTTAATGAGTTAGGCTCCTATGGAGAAAATCAGACGGCCGTCGATCTGTGGTCAGATCGGGCTGTGAATGACTCTTTCTGGGCAATTCGGAGGGCAGCATTGCTTAAGCTTGGCCAATACTCCCTGAAGGAGAATATAAAGCTGATAATAGCAGCTACTAAGGATGAGAACTCAAAAGTCAGGCAGTCGGCTATTCGTTTACTTGGAAACCTGAAAGATCCTTCTATGGTAAAGCTCTTTAAAAATGTTTACAAGTCGGATGATAGTTATGTTGTACAGGCTGAAGCTATCAGATCTATTGGAAAAATCAGCAGCAAAAGGCAACTGGTTTTCCTTAAAGAAGCTGCAACTAGAAAATCTCACCGGAATATTGTTGGGAATGCCGCCAATGAAGCAATTAAGAAGATCAAATGATCTTCATACAATTGTCTCAACTTCGTGTTTTTCTACTTTGATTTCAAAATCGACTCTCCGTTCTGTTAATATGTTCACGTTAGGGGCAAGTTATTAACGATTTTAAATCAATTTTTTATGGTCGAAATATTTTCTTTTGAACCTTAATGCAACCCCTACTAACAATATTAAAACAGGAACCTCTACTAAAGGACCTATTACAGCAGCAAATGCCTCCCCTGAATTAATACCAAATACTGCAATTGCAACTGCAATAGCTAATTCAAAATTATTGCTTGCTGCAGTAAAAGCGATGGTGGTTGTTTTTTTATAATTTGCCCCTATTTTTTTACCCATAAAAAATGAAACAAAAAACATAATAACAAAATATATTATTAAAGGAATAGCAATACGTACAACATCAAGTGGTATTTTGACAATATATTCGCCTTTAAGTGAGAACATTACAAGAATAGTAAATAATAATGCGATCAAGGTTAAGGGACTGATTTTTGGTATAAATTTTTCATGATACCAATCTTTGTTTTTAATTCTTATAAGAATATATCGTGTTAAGAATCCTGCAATAAATGGTATACCCAGATATATGAATACAGATTTGGCAATCTGGCCAATAGTAATATCAACCTTAAATGATTGAATCCCCAGCCAATCAGGAATAACTGTTAAAAACACATAAGCATAAAAAGAGAAAAATAATACCTGGAAAATACTGTTGAATGCTACCAGTCCGGCGGCATATTCGGTATCTCCTTTAGCAAGATCGTTCCAAACTATAACCATTGCAATACATCTTGCAAGTCCAATTAATATTAAACCTGCCATATAATGCGGATAATCCTGAAGAAACAATACAGCCAGCCCAAACATTAATACGGGTCCGATAACCCAGTTTTGAACCAGCGACAGGCCTAATATTCTATAGTTCTTGAATACATCTTTTAATTCTTCATATCTGACTTTTGCCAGTGGAGGATACATCATTACAATCAGTCCTATCGCTATCGGGATATTTGTTGTTCCTGAACTCATAGAATCCCAGAAATCAGCCACTTGTGGTAATAAATATCCGGATATTACACCTATAAACATCGCAAGGAATATCCAGAGAGTTAAGTACCTGTCAAGAAATGATAGTCTTTTGGTCAATGAAGTCATAATAATTAAGGCTTAATTTTATCAAATAAAGGTAGTAATTTGTCTTTAAAGCAATTTGTAATTATTGCCTCATGTTCTGCAATTGGTTTAACAGGGATTAAATCAGTAATCTGTTCATATGACAAACCTGAATTAAACATCAAATTCATAGAAGAAATAAGAGTTTGCTGTATTGACTCTTTGCATTCTTTTTCTGTCAGGCCTGTTTGATTACCTATAGTAAGTAATTCTTTCCACTGAAACCAAAAGTAAGTTGGTAGCATAGCTGATAATATTGCATAACTCTCCAGTTTTTCTTCAGCAACTTCAAATGTAAATCCTAATATTCCAAGCATCTCCAAAACAAAACCTTTTTCAGAATTATTAAAAGTTTCAGAGAAATAAATCGGATTGAAACCCTCATTAATAAAAGATGTGGCATTTGGTATCATTCGTACAATATTTACCACCTGGCTTATTTCCCTGGAAATCTTTATCATATTTATTTTGGGAGCCAGAGATATTAATATTGTACTTTCCGTAACATCATTCTGTATTTTTTCCAGGGTTTCCATAATAACAGGCGGATGTAAAGCTATAAAAACAACATCCTGTTTTGCTGTTATAGAAGCAGAATCACCTACAGTGATAAAAGGAAATTCGTTTTTTAGGGTGGATAATATTTCCGGATTTGTGTCGTAAACAACCACTGATTCCAATTTTGTTTGTTTGTTGACAAAGGCTCTCAAAAATATTCTTGTTACTCTTCCTCCACCAATAAATCCTAATGTTTTTGTTAGCATAATATATTAATTTAATAGTTAGATTGCTCCAAAAATTAATCCTGTTATAGTTGCCATTAAAACCACTAATAACACATATACAATTGTTTTTTGTGTGCCGATAACACCACGAATTACTAACATATTTGGTAATGATAATGACGGGCCTGCAAGCAATAATGCCAGAGCAGGGCCTTTTCCCATTCCAGCCGACATGAGTCCTTGTAAAATTGGAACCTCTGTCAGTGTTGCAAAGTACATGAATGCCCCTACAATTGAGGCAAAGAAGTTAGAAAATATAGAATTACCTCCTACGAGAGTAGCAACCCATTCATTAGGAATAATTCCGGCCATTGCTGTATCATCATGTGTTGATCCGAGAAGAAAACCTGCAATTAATACCCCTATTGCTAATAAAGGTAAAATTTGTTTAGCAAAATCCCAGCTGGAAAAGGTCCATTGCCTGTTCTCCTCATTTTTCCTGTCCAAAATAGTTATGATACTTAAACCTGCCATACCAACAATCATTGGTACTAAGGGAGAGGATATCAATATTGCAGAAATAGCTGTTGCCATAACCACCAATAAAACAGGCAACCATCTGATTTTTAAAATATAAATCAATGAAAATACCAGCATTCCGCCAAATACGGCTGTTATAAACCATTTATTAACAAATAACCAATACCATATACCACTACTTACTCCTTCTGAAGGTTTTCCCCAATTGGCAAAAACAAGAATCATAACAAGAGTGAAAAAATGAAATGCCGTTTGCCACATTGGCCTCTTTTCAGCTATGTCAGGAAATTTTAATTGTTCCTCTCGTTTTATCTTTTCTTCTTTCCGGTAAATCAACGACATCATAGACCCAATAATAACAGCAAATATTACAGCCCCGATAATACGGGCAATCCCCATTTCAAATCCTAATATTCTTGCTGTTAAAATAATAGCCAGAATGTTAATCGCAGGGCCGGAATAAAGGAAGGCAATGGCCGGACCAAGACCTGCACCACGTTTATGTATACTGGAGAATAATGGTAATATCGTACATGAACAAACTGCCAGTATTGTTCCTGATAATGAGGCAACTGTATATGCCAGCCACTTTTTTGCTTTTGCTCCAAAATATTTCATTACTGATCCCTGACTAACAAATACAGAGATAACACCGGCAATGAAAAATGCAGGTAAAAGGCATAAAATAACATGCTCCTGAGCATACCATTTTGCCAGATCAAACATAGACATTATTGCCTGGCCGAAAATGTCCTTTTCAATAGGCATGAAATATACAATCAGGAAAATTCCTGCTATCCAAAATAATATTTTAATTTCTTTTTTCCATTCCATAATGTAATCATAAAGGCATTATGTTCGAATTATAAGGAACATAATAATCAAATTTTTAAAAATATACTCTTATCACATAATAAATACCAACAATAATAAATAAGGCAGCAATCACGCGCCTGAACCATAATTCAAATATCTTAATACCCTTGTATAGTTTGCTTACTCCGGAAACACTATGGGCTAATAGCCAGGCAAAGATTACTACTGGTATTCCGGTTCCAATTGCGAAAATTATTGGTAGATATAAGCCCGAAACACTACTAACAGTCATGGGAATAAGCATTCCAAAATAGAGAACACCGCTATATGGACAAAATGCAAGTGCGAATAATATTCCAATTAATAAAGAATTCCAATAAGTAAAAGTCCCTTTCTCCTGAAACTTTTTGGTAATACTACTCAATCCCGGGAAGCTGATTTTTAGAAAGTCCAGCATAAAGAGACCGATAATAATCAATAAAGGACCTATAACTTTTTCTCCATATAGTTGAAATATACCAGAAAGTTTAAACTGGTCGGCTCCAATATATATAATCAAAGCAAGTGTTGTATAAGAAATCGCCCTGCCTAATGTATAAACAAGTCCATTGATAAATACTTTATTCTTAGTTTTTATGTCTTTGCCAATAAACCCGATAGCAGTAATATTTGTTGCCAGAGGACATGGACTTATGGCAGTCATCAGTCCAAGAATAAATGCAGTAACAAAGGGTAGAGAACTATTCTCCAACCAGGAGGTTAAAAATTCTTCCATAAAACCTGATATAGGTAATTTTGAATATTGAAATTAAATAGCTGTCAACTAAATCTATCAGATTACAAAATAGAATCAATATTCTTTTTTATGATTTCCTTAAGCTTTTTAGGATTTGTGCGTGCATATAAAAAACCTTCATTAGTCAGATTTATTTTTTTATCTGCTTTCACAATCAGTAAGGTTTGTCCGGAAATTTCGAGTTTCTTCAATAAACTCTCGTTAATTTTGTCTTCAAGATTTACCCCTTTAAACGTAATCAATCCACTCTTGAATTTTTTCGGATAAAGGTCCATAACTGCATTCTTTGATTCATTTTCAATTGCCTTACACGTAACACACCTTGCTTTATTGTGGAAATAGTATACTTCCACTTTATCCTTTTTTTGTTCAGAATCCTGAGCAAAAATTGAAACAGAACTGCAAATTATAACAAGCAGGGCAATTAGTATTTTTGTAGTTTTCATAAATTATTGATTTTGAGTTAAAATATCTTTTAATTCTTTATCTGATGGGATTCTACCTCTAAATATAACTTTTTCATCTATTACTAATGCGGGAGTATTTAAAACACCATATTCCATAATCTTTACTATATCCTCAACTTTGGTGACATCAGCTGCAATATTTAATTCAGCAAGGGCATTAATGACTGATTTTTCAAGGGTTTTACATTTCTGACAACCTGAACCTAATACTTTTATTTCCATAAATTATACTTTCTGTTCATTGTTCGTAAAATACCGAATAAAGGTATTAAAAATTTTTATTTCAAATGCATATTTTCAAAAAGTTTTTTTGCCTGGTTCCAATTCTCTTTATTAATACAATACTTAATCTTAGGTGGTTGGATCTCTCCCTGGATAAGGCCCGCCTGCTTCAACTCTTTTAAATGCTGCGACAAAGTTGATTTTGCAATTGGAAGAACCTCTGTAAGATCTCCACTATAGCAACAGGATTGTTTCAATAATGTTTCCAGTATATATATTCTTATTGGATGCCCCATTGCTTTGGCAAATCGTGCAATTCTTATTTGTTCATCAGATGGGATACTATTTTTTGGACTCATAAATCTTATATTAAGTTTCGAATATAATAAATTGTTGTTTAAATAGAAATAATTCAAAATTCCCAATTAGTAATTTATTATTTATAATATTATTCTGCGAATAATAGTTATTTTTACCGCAAATAATAATTCATGGAGAAGCAGCGACATATTGATGCAAGATATCTTAAAATGGCAGAAATATGGTCAGAAAATTCGTATTGTGTAAGACGTAAAGTGGGTGCACTTATCGTTAAAGACAAAATGATTATTTCAGACGGTTATAATGGAACACCAACAGGTTTTGAAAATGTTTGTGAAGATGAAAATGATAATTCAAAACCGTATGTTCTTCATGCTGAGGCGAATGCGATAACGAAAGTTGCAAAATCGAATAACAGCAGTAATGGTTCAACATTATATATTACCGCATCACCATGTTTAGAATGTGCCAAATTAATTATTCAGGCCGGAATAATAAGAATTGTATATTCTGATAAATACAGAAAAAGTGAAGGAATAGAGCTACTTAAAAGAGCTGGCATAAAAACGGCTTATGTAGAAATTGATAAAAAATAATTGAAATAATGAAAATTCAAAACAAAGGATATAGAGTATTTATTCCACTGATGTTTTCAATAATGTTGGTTGTTGGTATGTTTATTGGCAACATACTACCAAAGGGAATTAATCAGAATGAAAAAATCTATCATGACAGGGATAAATTAGGTGCCGTGATTGATTATATTGAAAATGAATATGTTGACTCGATTTCAAAAGAAGATCTTACTGAAAAAACAATACCTTATTTATTGAGGAAACTTGACCCGCACTCTTTTTATATTCCCGCACAAAACCTCGAGAACATAAATGAACCTCTTAGAGGAAATTTTGATGGAATAGGAGTGAGATTTAATATGCATAATGACACTTTGCTTATTAATGAAGTAGTAAAAAACGGGCCGTCGGAGAAAGTTGGGCTTCTGGCTGGCGACAGAATTATAAAGGTAAATGATACAATAATAGCCGGAGTAAATTTTATTGACGATAATATTGTTAAAATGCTGAAAGGCAAAGGTGGCACAAAAGTTAATGTGTCAATCGACAGGAAGGGAGTTGAGGGCCTTTTAGATTTTAAAATTACCAGGGGAAAAATTCCAATATATAGCGTGGATGTTGCTTATATGATTGATGAAGAAATAGGTTATATTAAAATAATCAATTTTTCTCAATCTACTTATAAGGAATTTAAAGATGCATTACGACAACTTAAAAACGAGGGTTTGAGTAAATTAATCTTAGATATGAGAGATAATCCGGGTGGTGTAATGAGTGGAGCAACATTAATTGCTGATGAATTTCTGGAAAGAGGAAAATTAATTGTTTATACAGAGGGAAAATCAAGATCAAGAGAAAATTCTTATGCAACAACCAGGGATCTTGGCCGTGATATTGAATTGGTAATTCTTATAGATGAAGGTTCTGCATCGGCAAGTGAAATAATTGCCGGAGCTATTCAGGATAATGACCGGGGTGCAATAATGGGGCGTAGATCTTTTGGAAAAGGCCTTGTGCAGGAGCAAACAATGTTTACTGATGGATCTGCATTACGTCTTACTATTGCAAGATATTATACTCCAACCGGAAGATGCATCCAGAAATCGTATGAAAATGGCACTGAAGATTATAGAAACGACCTAATGCAAAGATATATGCATGGTGAGATGACAGAATCTGACAGTATTACTTTCGAAGATTCTTTAAAATTTACTACTCCCGGAGGAAAGATTGTTTACGGTGGTGGTGGAATAATGCCCGATATTTTTGTGCCAATAGATACTTTGGGAATATCCCGATATTTTACAAAAGTACGTCGTATGGGATATATTTTTAGGTTTGCATTAAGTTATTCAGATAATAACAGAAATATATTGAATAAGTTTAAAGATTATAAAGAAATTGAAGAATATCTTGAAAATCAAAATATTCTTGAAAAATTTATTGAATTTGCTTCAGAAAAAGGAATAGAAAGAGATAATGAAGGAATAAAAGAATCAGGATTTATTATCGATACTCAAATTAAGGCTTATATTGCCAGAAATTTCTTTGATAATTCCGGGTTTTATCCAATAATAAGAAAAATTGATAAAACTTTAATGGAAGCAATTGCGCTATATAATTAAACCTTTCTGAGGAACAAAAAGAAAAGATAGAAGCTTATAGAAATATGCTGCCGTTTTTATTTGTTATAACAAATAAACCAGTCTCCTAAATTTATGCTGGTGTTAAAGGCATTACTGAGCCAGAATATCTTTTCAGGAGCTTCATTTTTATATATCAGAACAGACTCTTTCTGAAGCAAAAAATTTAATATGCTGTCTTTATTAGTCTCTTCAACATTAATTAAATTATTTTTCCAGCTGTCATCTTTCTCAAACTGAATTTCACGATTTAAAGATTCCCTTTTGTCATGGATTGAAATAATATCCTTATTCAAATGAAATGATAAAGAAGGTAGCCTTCTGTCGTATGCAATTATTTGACGATCAGACAAATCATTGTTTTTAAGAAATTGAACAAGAGGCTTTGTTCCATTTGAAGTCAATTCATTATTTTTCAAAAATACTGATGCAAAAAGAAAAATTCCAATTGAAAAAGTTATTGAATGCAAAAGTATTTTATGAATTGGAAATGATCTATTTGAATAATTAATCCATAAAGAAATTAATATCAATAATATGGGTATAACATATAATAATACAGAATATTTTATGTCTGAAAATAAAATACCGGAAAGCAACATGAAGGAATACAAAACAATATAGATATACAAAAATATTCTTGTCCAGAATTTTAATTCTGACGATTGTAACTCATCCAGTATCCAACCACAAAAAAGAGCAATTCCCGGGAATAAAGGGAGAATGTAAAGAATTAGTTTTGAACTGTTTAATGAGAAAAAGAAAATAGGCAAAATTATCCAGAACAGATACAATATTCTCCAGGATGATATATTTTTTCTAGTTCTTTTTTCGAAAACTTTTTTAATTAGTAATACCGACCAGGGTATAAACATTACAGGCATAAATACCAGATAATACCACCATGGTTCTGAACGTTCAAATACACTGGCATCGGATATTCTCTGAACAGTATGCCGGAAAAAGAAATAATCAAAAAATTCGGAATTTTCTATTATCAGATAAATAAACCATGAAAATGAAATAAGCATGAAAATTAAAAAACTAAAATACAGATGCAACTTCCATTTTATTTTCGGACTTCCATATATAATTTTACAAGCTATTAATACTAAAACCGGAACTATCAATCCTACAGGGCCTTTCGTAAGAAACGCCAATGAAATAAACACACAAAACCAATAAAGAAAATTAATCCTCTTTTCTTTATAGTATCTTATAATATAAAATACAGAAATTAATTCGAATGTATTTAAAAAAGCATCAGTTGTAAGGTTCATCACCGAAATTAGCACAATAGGGAAGCTGCTGTAAATTATAGCTGCATATAATGGTTTAGAGCTGCCGCCAAAAATTATTTTAGCTATTCTGTAAACTATATAAATCTGAATCAGAAAGGCAAACATCAAAAAGAACCTTGCTCCAAATGGATTAATACCGAAAAGTTTCAGGCCCAAAGCTGTAATAATATAAGTTACAGGTGGTTTGTGAAAATGGAAAATGCCTAATAAACGAGGGTGCAATAAATCGCCCGAATTAAGCATTTCACGGCCAATTTCTGCATATCTGGCTTCACTGCTTTCCAGCACACCCCACGATCCATAAATCAGTGTTAACACTACTGAAAATGCAAAAAGTATCCATAATAAAGTGCTATTTGTTGCCGGTTTCATATATACTTTTCTTATCTGGAATCAACTTGCTGTGTTTCTTCTCTTTAACCGAAATTATTATATTTCTGAAATATACTACAAATCCAAACACCTGGCCAATTATTAAAACCGGATCAGCTCGTAATATTGCATAAATAATTATCATTGCTGAACCGAATATGCTGATGAGCCAAAAACCAAGTGGAAGTACAGATTGTTTTATCTTTTCAGAATAATACCACTGATAAATAAATCTGAGAGAAAATATTATTTGCCCGATACTTCCCCATACCAATAATAAAGAAGAAATATCCTTGTTGTCGAAAATGCTTGAATAGTTATATTCTTCCCCAATCAGAATATAAATTAATGCCATAAAGGGAAAGGCAACAGTAAAGAACCTGAATAATTTTGGAATAGTTCTCCATGCCCTTTTAAGTCGTAAATTCCGGATATAAATAAAATATGAAAAAGCCTGCCCGCCAATAATTACTATATCGTTTCTTAATATTCCATATATAATTAGAAGGAAGGAAGCTATTAAGCTGAGCTGCCAGAAAATAACCGGAGAAAGTACTTTTTTTGCCCTTTCTGAACTTATCCACTGAACAAGTATTCTGGCCGAAAAAAGTGCCTGGGCAAGTATGCCAATCCCAAAAATTATATAATCGTGCATTTATAGATGTTTGTCTATTTTGTATCTGATATATCTTTTTTTCATCCATCTGTATGCAAGTGTATCGAAAAATGGGCCAGATAAACGATTAAACAGATGATATTTAGCTGTTCCTGCATATCTTGGGAAATGGCTTACTGGTATCTGTTTTACTTTTCCTCCCTGTAATTGAATAAGAGCTGGAATAAATCTGTGCATACCGGTAAAAAAAGGGATGGTTTTTGCTTTATCAGATTTAATAATTTTTAACGGACAACAAGTATCTTCAATATGATCGTTTATCATCATTCGCCGGAAGGAATTAGCAAATTTTGAAGAGAATCGTTTAATTAATGAGTCATTTCTTTTTGCCCGAATCCCGTTAACCATGTCATACTCAGGGAAATATTCAAAATATTTTAAAAAATCAAGAGGAGTGGTCTGAATGTCAGAATCGATATATCCAACAAGTGAGGTTTTACAAAAATCAATTCCAGCCTTAACAGCAGTGCTTAATCCACTATTTTTATCAAGTAGAATGAATTTATATTTTATATTCTCTTTGCATATTTTTTCTATTATTATCTGGCTGTTATCAGTCGAACCATCATTTACAAAAAGAACGATGGTTTCCACAGGAGTTTTTGAAAGATATTTATCCATCTCAACCTGAAACTGTATCAGGCTTTCTTCCTCGTTATAAACCGGAACGATAATAGTTAGTGTATCTCTGTTGTCTGTCATAAATTATTTACTGGTAGCAAATTTATAATCTTTATTGGATAAATATGTTTTATAAAATACTTTAACAAGAAAAATATCATATAAAAAATTAAAAAAAAAAACTACATTTGATTTTCTAATAAATTTTCTACAAAAATAATAAAATACTAATGAATTCATTTCTCAGATCATCTATCGGACAAAAACTTTTTATGAGTTTAACAGGTTTTTTTCTTCTGGCATTTTTATTAGTGCACTTAGTCCTGAATTCTTTGCTTATTTTCGACGATTCCGGCGATTTGTATAATCAGGGTGCACATTTTATGGCGGTTAATCCTATTATTAAAATTGTAGAACCTGTACTTGCAATTGGTTTTATACTGCATATGTTTTATGCAAGTATTCTGACTATTCAGAATCTAAAAACCCGGCCAAAGAATTATTCTACTCTTAACATGGGCAAAAGTAGTACCTGGGCTTCCAGAAACATGTATATTCTCGGAGCCTTGATATTGATTTTTCTGGCAGGACATCTGGTTAATTTTTATTGGAAAATCAAATTTACCGGTGATCCCTTATTGGCTGAGGTAAATATTAACGGAGAGCATATGGAAAATGCCTATGCACTGGTTACCGGACTTTTCCTCAAATGGAAGTGGTGTGTAGCACTTTATGTTGCCGGAGCTGTTGTTCTTGGCTTACATCTTTATCATGGATTCTGGTCAGCATTCCAGACTATAGGATGGAGCAATAAGATATGGCAGAAACGTCTTAAGGTAATAGGGATACTTTATAGTCTTCTGATTGCGGGAGGTTATTCATTTATTCCTTTATGGATATTGATTAAATCGCTGATATAATAAATAAGTATAAATTAAGTATAAAAAAATAATATATGGCCGTATTAAATTCTAAAATCCCCGATGGTCCTATTGCCGAAAAGTGGTCGAAACACAAAGCTTCGATGAAATTAGTAAATCCTGCTAATAAAAAGAAACTGGATGTAATAGTAATAGGAACAGGGCTTGCCGGTGCCGGAGCAGCATCATCACTTGGTGAGTTGGGATATAATGTTAAGGTTTTTTGTTTTCAGGATACTCCAAGAAGAGCACATTCTGTTGCTGCTCAGGGAGGTATTAATGCTGCAAAAAATTATAAAAATGATGGCGACAGTGTATATCGTTTGTTTTATGATATGGTGAAGGGGGGAGATTACCGGGCAAGAGAAGCAAATGTTTACCGTGCAGCTGAAGTTAGTAATGATGTTATTGACCAGTATACTGCTCAGGGAGTTCCTTTTGCAAGAGGGGAAGGCGGATTAATGGATAATCGTTCTTTTGGTGGTGTACAGGTATCACGTACATTCTATGCTAAAGGGCAAACCGGGCAGCAATGTTTATTAGGTGGATATTCAGGCCTATGCAGGCAAATTGATGAAGGAACAGTAACTATGTATCCGCGACGTGAAATGCTCGATCTGGTTTTGATTGAAGGAAAAGCCAGAGGAATAATTGCGAGAAATCTTGTCAGTGGTGAAATTGAGAGGCATTCTGCTCATGCTGTAGTACTTGCTACTGGAGGATATGGAACAATTTATTATTTATCAACTCTTGCTGTTGGTTCTAATGCGTCTGCCGCATGGTGCTCTCATAAAAAAGGTGCATTTTTCGGAAATCCAAGTTTTGTTCAGATACACCCTACCAGTATTCCTGTATTAAATCCTTATCAGTCGAAATTAACACTGATGTCGGAATCGTTAAGAAACGACGGAAGAATTTGGGTACCTAAGAAAAAAGGCGATAAACGTCCTGCTAATGATATTCCTGAAGAGGAAAGAGATTATTATCTTGAAAGAAGATATCCGGCATTTGGTAATTTAGTGCCAAGAGATGTTGCCTCAAGAGCTGCAAAAGAAAGATGTGATGCAGGATATGGCGTTGGTGAAACAGGACTTGCAGTGAATCTTGATTTTAAAGATGCTATCAAAAAACAAGGCAAAGCCGCTATTGCAAACAAATACGGTAATCTTTTTGATATGTATGAGAAGATAACAGATATTAACTCATATGAAACACCAATGCGGATATATCCCGCCGGACATTATACCATGGGTGGGCTTTGGGTTGATTATAATTTAATGACAACAATTCCGGGCCTTTATTCTATAGGTGAATCTAATTTTTCAGATCATGGTGCTAACAGGCTTGGAGCCAGCTCATTAATGCAATGTGCAGGTGATGGCTTTTTCATTCTTCCTTATACAATAGGAGATTATCTGGCTGATGATATTAAAACACCAAAAATATCTACAGATGCACCTGAGTTTGAGATAGCCGAAAAAGAGATGAAGGAAAAACTCGAAAAAATAATGGCTGTTAAAGGAAAACAAACAGCTACCTCTTTCCATCAGCGTTTAGGTAAAATTATGTGGGATAATTGTGGTATGTCCAGAAACGAAAAAGGCCTTAAAGAAGCAATGATTCTGATTGATGATCTGGAAAAAGAATTCTGGAGCGATATTAAGGTGCCGGGAGTATTGGACGGACTAAACCAGGAGCTTGAAAAGGCAAGAAGAGTAGCTGATTTCTTTGAATTGGCAAAACTTATGTGTATTGATGCTATTAACAGGAATGAATCATGTGGCGCTCATTTCAGAGAAGAAAGTCAGACTGAAGGCGGTGAAGCAAAACGTGTTGATGAAGAATATTCTTATGTAGCTGCATGGGAATACCTGGCAAAAGATAAATCGCATAAACTCCATAAAGAAGATCTTAAATATGAGTTTATAGAATTAAAAGAGAGAAGCTATAAGTAATTTGTAAAAAAAATAAACAGATGAATTTAACATTAAAAGTTTGGCGTCAAAAAGATTCAAAAGCTATAGGAGCATTTGAAGAATATAAACTGGATGGTGTTTCTCCAGAAATGTCATTTCCTGAAATGCTTGATTTTCTTAACATTAAATTAATGGAAGAAAATAAAGAACCTGTTGCATTTGATCATGATTGCAGGGAAGGAATTTGTGGTACTTGTAGTCTTTTTATTAATGGTCGTCCACATGGACCTGGCGAAGAAACTACAACCTGTCAGATGCATATGCGTAAATTTAAAGATGGTTCAACTATTACCATAGAGCCATGGAGGGCAAAAGTATTTCCTGTATTAAAGGATCTTATTGTCGACAGGTCGGCTTTTGATAAAATTATGGCTGCAGGAGGATATATATCTGTTAATGCAGGCGCGGCACCTGATTCAAACTCAGCACCGGTTGTAAAAACCAGTTATGATGAAGCATTTGATGCGGCATCTTGTATAGGTTGCGGAGCATGTGTTGCAGCATGTAAAAATTCTTCAGCAATGTTGTTTATTGCTGCAAAGGTAAGCCAGTATGTTTTATTGCCTCAGGGTAAGGTTGAGGCAGCAAAAAGAGCATTAAGAATGGTTGCTAAAATGGATGAACTTGGTTTTGGCACATGTACAAATACAGGTGCATGCGAAGCAGAATGTCCTAAAGGAGTTTCAATTTCTACTATTGCCCGTTTAAACAGGGAGTTCCTTATAGCGAGCTTAAAAAAATAGATAAAAAAAAGGGACGCTAAGGCGACTTAGTTTAATATCCTCTCCAGGCTTGAAGGCTTCTATTATATAGATTATTTCATTATATTTTCAATTTCTTCAACAGTTTTCGGAATTGGTTTTCCTAGCAGGCGATATCCATCTTCTGTAACAAGAATATCATCTTCTATTCTGATGCCTCCAAAATTCTTATATTCTTCAACTTTATCGTAATTAATAAATTCGGTGAGTTTTCCTTCATTTTTCCATTGGTCTATTAATGACGGTATGAAATAAATTCCCGGTTCAACTGTTAATACAAATCCAGGTTCCAGTTTGCGTCCTAAGCGAAGAAATGCAAGTCCAAACTGATCACTTCTTTTTATTTCGTCGTTATATCCCACATAATTTTCACCAAGATTTTCCATATCATGTACATCCAATCCCATCATATGTCCCAGTCCATGTGGAAAGAATAGTGCATGAGCACCTTGTTTAACCGCCTCATCAACATCACCCTTCATTAATCCAAGATTTTTAAGTCCCTGAGCAATAATTTTTGCAGACATTAAATGGATTTCTCTGTTTAATATTCCCGGACGAATAGCTTTAATTGCTTCAACGTTGGCTTTAAGTACTATTTCGTAAATTTCTTTTTGTTTTTGAGTAAATTTCCCCCCAACTGGTACAGTTCTGGTTATATCACTTGCATAACAAAGTGAAGATTCAGCACCAGCATCAGTAACCATCATTCGCCCTTCAACAAGAGTATTTCCATGATAATGGTTATGAAGAGTTTGTCCGTTTATACTTAGAATAACAGGGAAAGAAGCCGGTCCGCCATTCGATATTGAAATACCTTCAATAACACCAACAATTTTTTGTTCAACAACTCCGGGTTTGGCCATTTTCATGGCTGTTGTGTGCATTTCATATGCCACATTAACCATTTTTTCAATTTCTGCAATCTCATATTCATCTTTTACAGACCGAAGTTCAACAACTGCTTTAATCAGTTCCACAGAAATATTTTCCTTTATCTCAGTATGAGGAATTCCTGTAAGTCGTTCCAACTCAATTGTGGTTTCTCCACGGTATGTAGGAAGAAAATGTATTTTTTTCCCATATATTATGGCTTCAGATATGGTTTCTTTTAACTTTTCATAAGGAGCGGTATTTGAAACGCCTGCTTTTAAAGCTCTTTCGGATAACAATGGCTGAGGCCCCATCCATATAATATCGTCCATGTCAACATCATTACCATATATATAATCTTCATTAGCGTCAACATCAATTACACCTGCCAGATCAGGGTGATTCAGTCCGAAGAAATATAAAAATGTGCTGTCTTGCCTGAAATGATATGGATTGCCAGGGTAATTAAATGCTACTTCTGTGTTTCCCGGCAGCAAAACAAGTCCTGAACCAAGAATAGATCTCAGCTTGTTACGTCTTTCTTTGTAAACTTTATCCTTGAACATATTTAATAATTTTAAGTTTATTATTATTTATTAACTTTTTCTTTAATCAGATCTTTTAATTCCTTGAATTCATCTTCATTAAAACCCTTTGACTGGTAAATAATTTCTCCTTTTTTATTTATAAGATAATTTCTCGGGATATATTTATCGGCATATAGAGAATAAATTTTACGTCCCGGATCAGGAGCGAGCAAAAAACTAAAATTCTTTTCCTTATTAAATTCTACTATTTCATCCATATTATGCTCTCTTCCCAGTGAAATAAGTACAAAATTGTCGGATTTATGTTTTTTCCATATATCTTTTTCAAGATAGGGCATTTCCGTCATACACGGGCCACACCAGGTGGCAAAAAAATTAACAAGAACTACTTTTCCTTTTAATTTACTGAGTTCAATTTTTTGCCCATCAATAGTAGTTGCCGAAAAGTTGGGTGCTATTTGATTAAGTTTGACATTTGTATCCTTATCTTCTTCCTGGGCAATAACATTATTTATACTAAAAATGAGGAAGGTGGCTAATAGTATACTGAAGATTCTTTTATTCATAGGATTATTAATTTAAATTATTATTTAAAGCAAATGATTTTCTTTTCATTAGTACCATTAGTGATATTACAATAACAGTACTGATTATTATAACAAATGTTGTATTATTTTCTGTTTGTAATGATGCAGGATCAGTAGATATTATTTCACTTTGGAATAGGAAATACATTACCACTGCTAAAGAATTATAGAGGAAATGGACAAGAATAGGTATCCATAAAGATCCGGACCATACAAAAATGTATCCAAGAAATAAACCCAGTAATAATCTTGGTAAAAATCCATAAAATTGCATATGCATAGCACTGAATAATATGGAGGCTATTATTATCCCAATATGAACATTTTTTGTCCATTTGGTGAATAATTTTTGAAGAAGTCCTCGAAACATTAATTCTTCACCAATAGCCGGTACTATTCCAACCATTAAAATATTTAGCAAAAGATTGCCGGGTTTATCAGTCATAAGAAACTTGTCCATAAGGTCAGCACTGCTTTCTTCCATATTTTTCATCCACTGTTCAATTTTTGAGAGAAAGCCGGGAAGCTGCATTTTTGCATTTAATTCACCTGCAAAACCAATAATTGGCATAGCGAAAAACAGAGTAAGCAAGGCCAGTCCCAATATAATAAGAAAGGGTTTTTTATCGAGTTTCAGATATGATAAAATACCATTTCCAAAAAAGCGGGCGAGTATTAAAGGAGGGACAATAAAAAGTCCGGTACTCTGAATAATCTGCATAAACTTCAGAAAATTAACATTTTCCGGATCAGATATATTAAAATAGGAAGAATAATTAGATAAATTCAGGCCAAAAAGAGGAACGGCGATTATTAAACTAATAATAAGGAAAACAATATAACAGACAATAACAGTGAACGCTGTCATTAGAATTTTTATAAAAGAAGAGCTGTTATAAAATGAACCTTTTAGCATGGGCAATATTTGAATGGTAACAATTTTAACGAAAACAAATTTAAAATAATTTATCTATTAGCCATAATAAATATTAATACTACTTTTTTTAGGAAATAATAAAAACGAGGGACACAAAATCAGGAAAAATCCTTTCATTCATGTCCCTCATAGAAAAAGGCTATGATAAACCTATTCCGGTAGGTCTTTCTTCAGACTGAGTCCTCCATCTTTCATTATCCATGTTTTGCCACCTATATATCTTTGGTAATTATTGTCGAGAGTATAAATGTAAGATAGTATTTCTTCCATCGATTCGGATATATAAATTTCCATGCCAACAGGGATGTACATAATGACTCTTAATTCCTGTCCTCTCCATTTTTTATTTTTTGGAATTACAAAATATGGATCGAACACAAAAAGCGAATCTGTTTGTGAAATTTTATATTCTGTTGTACTTGCATTATTTTGAGCCATATCCTGACTTAAACCATATGATTTTTTCTTGAGTTTTATATAAATATTATCAGTATCTGATTGTTCAATTGTGAAATTAGCTTTTCCTAAAAACAGATCTCCTTCATCCTTGGAAATAATACGGAAATCATCAAAACCAAAAAACTCAGAATCATAATTATCGTATGTTTTTCCTTTTATCCTTATTTTTTCAGATAATTCCAGATATAATGTGTTTGAATTGACTTGTTCTATCTGTACATTTTCGGAAGCTTGTGAATAAGCGCTAAAGTGTTTTCCTTCATCAATACCGACAAAAATGAGTAAACCTAAACCGACAAGCCAAAATGTAAATGCTGATGCACCAATTATTCTGTTATTTGCTCTGAAACGAAATAGCATTTTAATCCCGGCATATATAATGGCTACAACCGGAATCCCAATGAATAGTGCAATACCTGTCATTGCCAGACTAACATTTGAGGGGTCAGCAAATTTATATAAAAAAGAATTTAGTGTGAATGAGTCAAAACCCCACAAATGCCCGTTGAAAGTTTCTGAGCTAAAAAAGAATCCGCCAAACAAACCTACCAGTACTGAAAACCCTGCAATAACAAAACATACACCTATTATTGCCAGAATTATTTTAAAAAATACCAGAATAATTCTTCCAATTCCTCCAAAAAACCTCTCGAAAAAAGATCGTGATCGACGATAATATTCTGTTGATGGGATTTTTTTAAGATTATCTTTTACATGTTCATATTCTTCTCTGATTTTCTTTTCAATATTTGGAACATTAACCTTTTCACCTTTCATTTCAAGCTTTTTTGCAGTTGTATCAGCTGCAGGAATGGCTATCCATAATATAGCATATATTAATAAACCGGTCAAATAAAAAAGAAATGTTAATCCGATTACTATTCTTACAATTACCGGGTCGATGTTAAAATATTCGGCAATACCACTACAAACACCACCAAGTACTCTATTGTCGGTGTCTCTGTATAAACGTTTGCCTTTTATAGAAAACAAAGATTCTTTGAAACTCTCTTTTTGACCTGAGGTTTCATCATCATCGTCGAATTCTTCAGGTTGCCCCAGAATTTCTAATACTTTAGTTACATCAGTTATGTTTATTACTTCTTTTCCCGGAGATAAACATTCTTGAAATAGCTCAGCAATTCTTGCTTCTATATCAGAAATAATTTCCTTACCTTCATCTGAATGGGAAAAATGTCCTTCCAGCGATTTTAGATATTTGCTTAATTTATCAAAAGCATCCTCATCAACATTAAAGACAATTCCGTTTATATTTATTTTGATCGTTTTTTTCATTTTACTACAGTTTTGTAATATTAATAAATTTGGTTTCTGTCAATTATTTCTTTTTTTTACTTAAGCTACGAATGTCATTAACAGCGGTAATTAATTCTTGCCAGGAGTTATCCATTTCATTCAGAAATTTTTCTCCTAATTCAGTAAGTCTATAATACTTTCGAGGAGGGCCCTGGGGCGATTCCTCCCAACGATAGCTTAATAGACCAACATTTTTTTGCCGGGTAAGTAAGGGATATAATGTTCCTTCAACCACAATCAATTTTGATTCTTTAAGTGTTTTAATAATATCAGATGCATAGGAATCATTTTTTGACAAAATTGAAAGAATACAATATTCCAGTATCCCCTTTCTCATTTGTGCTTTAGAATTTTCTATATTCATTAGAGTAATTTTTAATTTGTTTAAGTTAAAATACCGGAATAACTAAAACCTTTATTTATATATTATAGAATTAATATTTTCGTAAAGAGGAGGCACCTTTAGTATTTTTTCTAATTACAGGATCTCCTTTATATCTAACACTGGCAGCTCCGGTAATATCAACATTAAGTTGCTCTTTGGCGTATATGCCGGCTATTCCAGCTCCTGAAAGCTTGAGGTCAAAACGATTAGCTGTCAAATCGTAAGTTCTTATTTTAACACCACCTGAAGCATGAATAAATACTTTATCTGCACTTCCTCTAAGTCGGGTTTCACAAGCCCCGGAAAATTCACCCCGAATTTGATTTGCTCTTACATCTAGATCAATTTCAACTGCACCACCTGCCTCAATTTTTAATTTTTCGGCTGTTATGGCTGATTTAGACTCAAGCTTTATTGCTCCTGACAGATTAATATCTTCCAGCGATTTAACTTGAATATACAGATGTCGTTTTTTAGCTTTTAAAATCTTAATTGTTGACTCGATAATCAATCTGTTATTAATAACTCTGGTTTTAATGTATTCATGTAAATTTTCATCAGCTACTAATTTCAGACTTTCATTATTTCCTTGTGTTAAAAATACTCTGAAAGCACCAGATATTTCCAGTTTGTTAAAGTCTGATACTTCCCGGGTTTCTTCAACAACATTACCATCACCAACAACATGAGGGCCATAGCAGGAACTGAAGAATAGAAAGAAAATAATAAATAAAGATGCTGGTAAATAATAAAATTTTTTAAGTGCTTTCATGATGATTAAAGTTTCTCATTAATACCTTCTGGAATAATTATCATGCCCACCCGTCATTTCAAACCTTTCAGCTTCTGATTCTGCAGGAGGAATAACAATCCAGCATACTATATATAAAATGAATCCAACTGTGATAAAAACAAGAACAACAAAGATGATTCTCATAATAACAACATCAACATCGAAATAATGACTCAAGCCGCTACAAACACCTCCAATTGTCCGGTTATCTATATCGCGGTATAATCTTTTTCTCCTATAATTATGATGATTCCATTTACTTTCATAATATGAATCTTTTGTTTCATCAAAATCTGATGGATTGCCCACAGTTTTAATTACTTCCTCTACATCTTTAAGGCTTATAACCTGGTAATGATCAGTGATTTTCTTTTTAAACAATTCTGCAATTCTCGATTCAATATCCTCAAGAACTTCTTTGTTGCTACCATCTTTCACCTTGTAACCACTTACCCTGTCGAGGTAATTTTTTAATAAAATATACGCATCGTCATCTATATGGAAAATGGATCCGCTTAAATTTATCTTTATTGCCTTTTTCATTTTTATTTATTTTTATTTTTAATAGTATATCAATTATAATACCTTACATAACATTGATAATTTCAATGCAAAGATATATATAAATATTAGTACTATGCAACACATAGTAGTAAAAAAATGAAATAAAAATGATAATAAGCTGAATATCAGGGAAATAAAATTTTATTCAATTTCAACAATATCAATCCAGCCATATTTATCTTCAATATCGCCGGTTTGAATAGCCTGAAGTTTTTTATATAGATTAACAGAAACTGGTCCTGGTTCTCCATTTTTTGAATATTCGAATATTTTTCCTGTATCAAGATCAATAATTTTGCCAATAGGAGATATTACTGCAGCAGTACCACATGCACCTGCTTCATCAAAGCTGCCGAGTTCTTCGACGGGAACAGGCCGTCTTTCAGTTTTCATTCCAATTTCTTTCGCCAACTCAATCAGGCTTTTATTTGTTATTGATGGTAATATGGAAGGTGATTCAGGAGTAATATATGTGTTATTTTTAATGCCGAAAAAATTAGCTGGGCCACATTCATCTATATATTTATGTTCTTTAGAATCGAGGAATATTATTGAAGCTGTTCCTTTTTCATGTGCATAATTCAGAGCTTTAAGACTGGCGGCATAATTACCGCCAACTTTAATGTTTCCTGTTCCCTGAGGAGCAGCACGGTCGGCTCCACGATAAACGCCCATGGTTACCGGTTTAAACCCCTCCTTAAAATATGGGCCTACCGGTGTTACAAACACTATAAACAGGTATTCTGATGCAGGTTTAACACCAACTTCAGCACCTGAACCTATTAATAAAGGCCTGATATATAAGGATGCGCCTGAACCGTATGGGGGTATATATTCTTTATTTAAACGAATTGCTGTAGTAATTGCGTTATAAAAAAGTTCTTCAGTGATAGGTTCCATCATAATTCCATTGGCTGAATCTATCATTCGCTGAGCATTATTCTTCCACCTGAATAACCTCACCTTACCATCTTTGCCCATAAAAGCTTTCATTCCTTCAAAAGCTTCCTGTCCGTAATGCAGAGCCGTTGCAGCAATATGGATATTTACGAATTCTGAAGAAGAAATTTCCAATTCTCCCCATTTTCCATCACGGAAATATGAACGTACATTATAATCTGTTTTATTATATCCGAAAGAAAGATTTTTCCAATCAATATTCTTCATGATTAATATTTTAAATTTTGCGAAACTCAAAAGTAACAAAAGCTTTCATATTTTTCAAGATTATTCACATTTCCATTGCTGTTTATTAATCGGATTTAGTATAAATATGGGATTATTTTGAGATATTTGTCAGGTTTTAGAAATGAAGAGATAATTAGAAAATATATAATGGAAAACATTGTTTTTGCAACAAATAACAAACACAAACTGGAAGAGTTAAAAAAAGTGCTTGAAGGAAAATATAACATTCAGAGTTTGAGTGACATAGGATTTGAAAAAGAAATACCGGAAGATTTTGAGACAATAAAAGAGAATGCACAACAAAAGGCAAGATATATAAATGAAAAATATTCGATGAATTGTTTTGCTGATGATACAGGTTTAGAAATTGAAGCCCTGGATGGTGAGCCTGGAGTTTATTCGGCCAGGTATGCAGGTGAAAATTGCAGTTACGAAGATAATATGAATAAGGTGCTTGATAAAATGAAGTTTGCTGAAAATCGTTTGGCCCGCTTTATAACTGTCATTTGTTTGATATTTGATTCAGAAGAATATTTCTTTAAAGGAGAAGTCAAAGGTGAAATACTTAAAAAAAAATCCGGTATTGGCGGATTTGGTTACGATCCAATATTCAAACCATTAGGTTTTTCAAAAACATTTGCAGAAATGACAATGGAAGAAAAAAATTTAATTTCCCATAGAGGTTTAGCAGCTGGAAAGTTAGTGGAGTTTTTGAAAAATATAATATAATTCTTAGCCTATGAAATATTATACATGTTTTTGAGTTAAGAAATTATATAAAAAAAAATGTTTATTTTGCTAATGGGAATTTTGATATGATACAAATAAAAAGAACTATAATTTTATTTTTTCTGGGCTTCTTTTTAATATTTTCATCCTTTGCTCAGCTCGGAATTGGAGAATGGAGAGATCATCTTTCCTATTCTCAGGCAATATCCGTTGCTGAAACAAAATCTTCAATTTTTTGTTCAACCCGTAGTGGCTTATTTGATTATGATAAAGCAACAAAAAGTATCCGTCGCCTTTCCAAAGTATCAGGCTTAAGCGAAACTGATATTAGTGCAATCAAATATAATGAAGATAAGGATATATTATTTATTGCTTATTCAAATGCAAATATCGATCTGATTGAAGGAACCAGCATTATTAATCTCTCAGATATTTACAGAAAGCAGATTGTTGGGAAAAAGACAATTAATAATATTATGATGCATGGCAATTGTGCCTACCTCTCGTGTGGATTTGGTATTGTGGTAGTTGATCTTGATAAAAAAGAAATTGAGGGAACTTATTATATAGGAGATGAGGGAAGTCAGGTTGAAGTTTTTGAAACTTGTACGGATGATTCGGATATTATCTATGCAGCTACGGAAACGGGTATTTATATGGCTGATATTAATAATAATAACCTGGAAAATTATAATTATTGGGTAAGAGATACAAGAATTGCCAATGCTGATAAAAAATTCAACTCAATATGTTATTTTAATGGTCGTGTATTCGTTAATTCTCATAATGAAATAGATAATACTGATCAGGTTTATTATAAGGAAAACAGCAATTGGAACAGCTTTTATACTTATTCAGCTTTTAACAGAGCCCTGTCTTGTTCGTATGAAAAACTTATTGTTAATGGCTATTACAGAGTGAATGTTTTTGATAAAAATCTTAACCTGATCAAAACAATAGATAATTATGAGTTTGATACCCCGAGCCCATATTATGCAATTTTTGATGACTCTGACATTTTATGGATAGCCGATAACGTAAATGGTTTAGTAAGAAGTGAAGATTTAATAAATTTTGAAAGTATTTACCCTGAAGGACCTTACGATTCTAATATATGGGATATTGAGGTGTCAGGAGAAAACCTTTGGGTTGCCGGAGGAGGAATGATCGGATCGTGGAACAATTCCTGGTCGCAGAGCGGATTATCTGCAATAATAGATAATAAATGGGAGGTTTTTAACTATACTACCATTGATGAAATGGAGGACGTGAAAGATATAATAAAAGTTATTATTGATCCTCAAAATCCAAATAAAGTTTATGCCGGTTCATGGGGATATGGCTTGTTGGAATTTGAAAATGGTGAATTGCAATCCATATATAATGAGGATAATACCAACGGAGCATTACAAAATATCATTCCCGGAAGCCCATATGTAAGGATAGCCGGACTGGCATTTGATTCAAATAATAATCTTTGGATAACAAATACAGGAGTTGATAATCCGATATCAGTAAAAAAAGCAGATGGTAGCTGGAAAAATTTCCATTACGATGTAGGAGAATCCTTTATGGGCGATATAGTTATTACACCTTATAATCATAAGTGGGTGATTTTACCAAGAGGGCATGGTTTATTAGCATTCGACAATAAAAATACTATTGATGATGAAAGCGATGATGAAGATGAAAGGGTTCCTGTAAGAGTTTTACAACCAAACGGTACAATTATTCAGCTAAATGATGTTTATTCGATTGCATTGGATCTTGAAAGCCGTTTGTGGGTTGGAACAAATAACGGAGTAGTGGTATTTTATGTTCCTGAAAGAGTATTCACAAATACCAATTTTTATGGTTCCCAGCCGAGTGTCGATTTGGGAGATTCACTTTATCATGCTCTTCTTGGAACGGAAACAGTAACTGCAATTGCTGTTGATGGAGCTAACAGAAAATGGCTTGGGACAGAAAGTTCCGGTGTTTACCTTGTAAGTGAAAGTGGAGATAAAGAACTTCTTAATTTTAATATTGATAACAGCCCACTGCCGTCAAATAAAATAATATCAATTGCAATTAATGATGATTCCGGTGAAGTATATTTCGGAACAGCAAAAGGCATTGTTTCATATAGAAGTGATGCAGTTAAGCAGGATTTTGGAAATCAGCAGGTATATGTTTTTCCAAATCCGGTTCGTGAAAATTACGATGGGCCAATCACAGTAAGAGGCTTACCTTATAATTCTGAAGTCAAGATTACCGATATCGCCGGAAATCTTGTTTTTGAAACTGAAAGTCTGGGTGGACAGGCAATATGGTATGGAAAGGACATTGATGGTAGAGAAGTTCAAACCGGAGTGTATTTTATATTTGCTTCAAATTTTGATGCTTCACAAAAAGTCACAACAAAACTATTGTATATCCGGTCAAATTAATGACCTATTAATAAGCCATAAAATATGCTGCATAAAACCAGAGCTGTTGTTCTTCGCCAGATCAAATATTCAGAAAGCAGTATTATTGTACAGGTATTTACTGAATTATTCGGACGCCAGTCGTATATCGTAAGCGGTGTAAGAAGTAAAAAATCAAACTCTAAAATAAATCTATTTCAGACATTACATTTTGTCGACATGGAGGTTTATAATAAACCTAAAAGAGAATTACAAAGAATAAAAGAGGCAAAAAGCCTTTTTCAGTTTAATAGTATTGATATTGATCCGATAAAAAGCACACAGGCCATTTTTCTTGCTGAAGTGATTCTAAAATCTATTCGCGAGGAAGAAAAAGACCCGAATTTATTTGAGTTTTTATATAATTCAGTGCAATTATTTGACCTTTTAACAAAGAACTATGTTAATTTTCACCTTATATTTTTAATTCATTTCACAAGGTTTTTAGGTTTTTCTCCAGAGGATAATTATAATGAGCTTAACAATTATTTTGATCTAAGAGCAGGCCGTTTTTATGATTCACCACCTCTGCATAATGAATATATATCTGAAGATCAGAGTTATTTATTTCACGAATTATTAAGTACATCTTTGAATGATTCTTTTTCAATAGCTATGAGTTCAAAAATAAGATCAAAGCTTTTGGAACATATACTCGATTATTATTATCTTCACATTTCAGGAATGCCGAAAATAAAATCTCATATAGTTTTTACGGAAATGTTTTCTGGTTTATAATACAGGTTTAAGAATTATGATAAAATCAAAATATCCGAATATTGGCACTTCCATTTTTGCTGTTATGAGTAATATGGCGAAAGAAAATAATGCTATAAACCTCTCCCAGGGATTTCCGGGTTTTGATTGTTCAAAAAGGCTCTTCGAGCTGGTTAATAAGTATATGAAGAAAGGATTTAATCAGTATGCCCCTATGGAAGGTGTTCTGGCCCTTAGAGAAAGGATTTCTGAAAAAACCTCTACTCTGCATAATCATACTTATAATCCTGAGAAAGAAATAAATGTTACTGCCGGAGCAACTCAGGCACTGTTTACTGCCATCACTGCATTTATTGGAGAAGGCGATGAGGTTATTATTTTTGAGCCGGCATACGACTCTTATGTGCCTGCTATTGAAATGAATGGTGGTCAGCCGGTTTTTGTAAAACTTAAACAACCCGATTATCATATTCCCTGGGATGAAGTTCAGCGATCGATTACTTCGAAAACAAAAATGATAATAATAAACAGCCCGCATAACCCAACGGGTACTGTTTTGACCGAAGCGGATATAAAAAACCTACAGAAAATAATAAATAGTTCAGGCATCCTGATTCTCAGTGATGAGGTATATGAACATATTATTTTTGATAATATACAGCATGAAAGTATATGTCGTTATCCCGATCTGGCTGAAAGAAGTATTATTGTTTCCTCACTCAGCAAAACATTCAATGCCACCGGATGGAAAATTGGATATTGTATGGCTCCTGAGAACATGATGAAGGAGTTTCGCAAGGTCCACCAGTTTCAGATATATACTGTTAACCATCCTGTTCAGCACGCAATAGCTGAGTTTCTTAAGAAAGAAGATAATTACCTATACCTGAGCAGCTTTTATCAGGAGAAAAGAGATTTTTTCGAGAATTTAATAAAAGAAACAAAATTCAAACCACTTAAAAGTTACGGATCATATTTTCAACTTGTTGATTATAGCTACATTAGCGATGAGAATGATATTATATTTGCTGAACGATTAACCAAAGAGAATAAAGTAGCTTCTATTCCTGTATCAGTTTTTCATCATGATAAACTGGATGAAAAAAAATTACGCTTTTGTTTTGCCAAAGAGAATGAGCTTCTCGAAAAAGCAGTAAAAAAACTCAGAAAAATTTCATAAATAATTATTTATCTTTGCATCTCAAATTTTGGCCTCATAGTTCAAGGGATAGAACAAAAGTTTCCTAAACTTTAGATCCAGGTTCGAGTCCTGGTGAGGCTACAATTTTTAATTGATAATTCAAAATTCAAAATTCAAAATTCATAAATAGGTGTATTGGTGTATTAGTGGATTGGTGGATTGGTTAAGAGGTTAAGTGGTATGTTCAATCTTTGAACTTTGAACTTTGAACTTTGAACTTTGAACTTTGAACTTTGAACTCATATGCCGTATAAATGCCGTAGCAATTCCATTAAAAACAGGGTTTTATGTTATTTTCTTTTTGTAATTTTAGCATAATAAATATATAAATCATATGTTGCTATGGAACAATTTACTTTGGGAGAGCAAATTAGCGAAAGAAGAAAACAGCTTGGATTAACCCAATCTGAACTTGCACATAAATGCAGACTTGATATTCGTACTATTCAACGCATTGAAAATGGCGAGGTAACCCCAAGATTTTATTCAATCAGGTTAATCAATGAAGTAATGGGGATGAAATTAGACCTGAACAGGGAATATCCCCCTGGTGAAGAAGATCTTATATATTATCGGGATATTTTTCGAAGAAGGAAAAGAATTCGAATTATTACTTTTATTACAGCTATGTTTATATTGGTCTTTGCAGGATTTCATTTGCTTTTTAATTCCGGATATATTTTTGGATTACCGAAATCTAGCTGGGCGCCATTTTTATATTTAATAATGTTTGCCCATCTGTTTGGAATTGGTTTAACATGGCGATGTCCTGCATGTAACGGCCTTCTTGGCGACGTTTTTGATACAAAATTCTGCTCAAAATGTGGTTTTCGGTTTGAATAAAATTATTACTTCTATACTCCACAAATTATTTCAAAATTCAAAATTATAAATTGGTGTATCGGTGTATTGGTGTATCGGTGTATTGGTGTATTGGTGTATTGGTGTATTGGAGTATTGGTATATTGGTTAAGAGGTGGAGTGGTTTGTGATAAATTGAAAACAAACTAATTTTGAGTTTGAACAGGATTATTAATACCGCGTAGCAGTTAAATATTTGTAGAAAAAAACATTTCCCTAACAAATTCTAAAACCTCGTAGAGGTTTCATATTTTAGAAAACAAGTGACAAGTGACGCATGGCAAGAAAAAAATCTAAAATTTAAAATCTGCATTCTTAAATCATAAATCTAACCGGGTTTTTAGATGAGAGGAATTTATTAAAATAATAATAGTATTTTAATAACTTTGTCTTCGTTTGCACAGAATATTTATTCAGCAAAACAATTTGGCCCCATAGTTCAAGGGATAGAATGGAAGTTTCCGGAACTTCAGATCCAGGTTCGAGTCCTGGTGGGGCTACAATTTTTAATTGATAATTGAAAATTATTAATTAAAAATTAAACTACTTATAGACCAGTTAATTGGAAATTCCGGACATTCAAAGCACCTGTCGCCGGAGCAAACTGAGCATATGATTCCGGAAATGGCTGAACACCTGATTCCGGAACCTAAACATCACAAAATCAATACAAAGCAATTACATAATTTAATTACAAAATGACTGCTCACTTTAAACCGGTAGAGGGTGCTTACATGGCCTGGAATTTGCAAACTAACGCACAACAAGGTGTAAAATGCATTAAAACGCATTTTATACAAAACCGTTGTGGTGCATTAAAAACAACAGCAATCAGATAAATTACAGATAACATTTGGATATTTATAAAAACTGACATATTTTTGTATTTAGATAAAATACAGATACGAAATGGATAAATATATAAATAAATTAAACTTTGATTTTCAAACAAATCAGAAAATACTAAATCTGATTTCACAAATTGACTTATATAAAGGCAAATGGAATAGTATTGAAAAACAAGAAAATATATACCTAAAAGAACTACGAAAGATTGCAACAATTGAAAGCATTGGTTCTTCAACAAGAATAGAAGGGGGAACTCTTACAGACAAGGAAATAGAAGAACTTTTGAGTGACATAAAAATAACTAAATTACAAACAAGAGATGAACAAGAAGTTGTTGGTTATTATGACACATTGGGAATTATTTATGAAAACTATGACAATATAAGATTATCGGAGAATTACATAAGACAATTACATCAAAATTTATTAAGACACTGCGATAAAGACACAAGGCATCGGGGAGAATATAAATCTCTTTCAAATAAAGTAGTAGCCAATTACCCAGGCGGAATACAAAAAGTTATTTTTAATACGACAGAAGTTCATTTGGTTGATAATGAAATGAACGATTTGATTAGTTGGACTAATAGCCAATTTGAAAATAAAGAAATTCATCCTTTAATTATTGTTGCAAATCTTGTTTATGAATTCTTGTCAATCCACCCATTCCAAGATGGAAATGGAAGACTATCAAGATTATTGACCACTATGGTTTTGTTACAAAAAGATTATTTATTTATTCAGTATGTATCCTTTGAAAACTTGATTGAAAAAACAAAAAAAGAATACTATCAAGCATTAATGGAAGGGCAAAAAAATAGAAATAAAGAAAATGAAAACATATCTAAATGGACATTGTATTTTCTGGATAAATTGAGTATTCTAACGCAAAGACTTGAGGCAAAATATGATGTATTTAAATCAAAAGGTGGATATTTGAATGAAAGACAAAAGGAAATCAAGGAATATTTGAAAAGAAACCAACCTTTGAAAATATCTGATTTGGCAAAAAGATTTGAGAATATTAATATCAACACAATTAAAAAGGACTTACAGTATATGAAAAAAGAACAGGTAATAAATAGTGTTGGTCAAGGTAAAGGAACTGTGTATGTGATTTATAATTAAGAATAACGCACCACAACAAAAAATATAGGTCATTTGGCGTATAGTGGTAAATTTTAAAATTAGTACATTAAATAAAATATATAGCGGTTTGATATGTAGGTGTATTGAAATACCCAACGCTCCATATTCAAAACGTAGCACATGAAAGAAATATTTAACAATTAAACAATATAAAAATGGGAATAGCAGCAGGTATTTTACTCGTGATAATCAGTATCGCTCACAATGTATATGGAGAGAAAAAACAAATTCCAGCACTGAAGGAACTAACCAAAGATTCAATAATGATTGGATCTCAAAGAATAATGATCTTTCAAGGTGGTATATTGTTATTTGCAGTGGGTATTATTCAAATTTTAGTTTCTATCGATACTATTGTTTTGACAGGTGTGGCGCGTTACTTCCCTGTGGGAGTAGTTGCTATAAATTTCTGTACTGCTCTGATTATTACAATTTTCGCTCATAAGGAAGTGCTAAAAATTACTATTCCTCAATATATTATATTAATAATCATAATTTGTTTGCAACTGTTCTCCTTATGATATTGAAAATTTGATCTAGGCGACCGAATTAGGAAAACGTGCTACAACAACAAATAAAGCGCATTAAAAAGACGCTTTATTCAAAACATTAGTGGAAATTCCGGACATTCAAAGCACCTGTCGCCGGAACAAACTGAGTATATGATTCCGGAAATGGCTGAACACCTGATTCCGGAACCTAAACATCACAAAATCAATACAAAGCAATTACATAATTTAATTACAAAATGACTGCTCACTTTAAACCGGTAGAGGGTGCTCACATGGAATGGAATTTGCAGGCAGGGCACTGAAATATTTCTTAAATTTTATTCCCGGACAGATATAGTATAAAATAATATCCGAGAATGAAAAATATGGATTCGGTAAAATCATTAGTATTACATCCAGAGATGAGGATGGAGACTATTGTAAGGTTTAGGCTGGTGTTTAGTTTCATATACAATTATTATTTTGTGTTATCAAACTCAGCACCATGCCATTCACTAATTAAGTTGCTAATTAAAAAATAAATACTCAGCTAAACAGTTGTTCCTCTTGAAACTTTATTAAGTTTGCATTCCCCAATCCAACTAATTATGAAAAAGTTATTTTCACCTGCGTTAAGCTTACTTCTGTTTTTATTCATTTCTAGTTGGATATCATGCAATAAAACTGACACTCCAACCTTGCCTGATGAAGAGCAGGAGGCATATGACCATGTTCTTCATCTTCAGAATGAAGTAGACTCCCAGCTTGATAGTTGGTTTTCAAGTATGGATTCGCTGGATGCTATTAAAATGGCACAACAGGAATTCGCTAATGATCCTGCAGTTTCGGCAGCTATTATCAGCGATCAGGGGATCTCAGTTCAATATACCAACGGAATGAGAGGTGGATTATTCCTTAATCCAAGAGATGGGAGAAGTTTTGGGGATAGCACTAAAGCTTCAATGAACAATTCACAAATTGACAGCAATAATGGCTTAAAGTCACTTGTAAATAAAAACGACTACCGGATTCTTAATCCACATTATTATGAGCGTTCTGAATTTACAGATTATATAGCAACTAATAATAGTATTAGCATTCAACGTATTAATTACCCAACAGCTCTCATCTCAAAAGATGCACAATGCAAGCTTGATCAGTATGCAGACCTGGCAAAATATGGTATAATTCACTTCTATTCCCATGGCTATGCCTGGCCTAAAGAAGATAGCATTACAGATGTTTATATGATGTCAGGAGAAACTGAAAGCAACAGTACTTCTGCCAAATACCGGGAGGATTTGGATAATGGTAATATTCTGTTGATAAGATCCAATGGACATAATACCTATTTTATTTCAAAAAACTTTATTGAAAACCATAACGATTTTAGCAAGGATACTGTTTTATTTTATGGTGGTTTCTGCTACAGTTTCCTTGGCGATTGGCCAGATATTGTGAACTCATGTGCTCAAGGAGCATATCTCGGTTTTGATTGGTCAGTTAATACATGGAATAACATAGAATGGTCAGAAAATTTAATTGACAAACTGTCTGATACAACTTTCAATAGACCGATGGAAATAGCTGATTGGATGAGCGATACAGACTTAGAGAAATTCTTTTGGCATGATATCGATGAAAAGACTGTACATGTTCTATATTCCGGAGATCCTTCACTCAGGTTATGGGATAAAAAAGTTGAACTAATCCCTCTATCAGAAGATGGTGCTCCGATTCTTGTTAGCGGGCTACCCAATGTGGCTTATCCTTTTAAATGCAAAGTCATTTCCAATATTACTAATCTGGAATATGTTTGGGATATCGGTGATGGAAGTGAACCATACAAAACTACAGATAACGAAGTTGAAGTATCGTGGACTCAAAGCGGAGAATTTGAATTGTCTGTTACTGTAAATAATAAATCGACAGGAGATTATATAGGAAAAGAATCTTTAACTGCCGTAATTGGCAGTATTACTCCCACCTGGAATTCAGTAGAGTTTAAATTGAATTATTTTGATGCTATTATTAAGGAAGTTGCTCAGCCTGGAAACATAATTACTTATCATAATGATTGGGGAGTTGACTGGACATCCGACGATTTTTGGCATACCGGCCGTTATCAAAATGGAACATTTACTGCCAGTTGGGATGTGGATAATAGGATTATTGGATGGAGTATGACAGGATACATGGAATTGACCTTTAATGAGCAATTAAACACGATATCCGGAGGTACAATTCATGCCAATTTGAATAATCTTAATCATCCTGAAAACCATGAATTTATCGACATTACGCTTGGTGAAATAAATGCAAATGTTTGGGAAAAAGAGCAAGGAGAATTTAGACTGTATGGCAAAGAGGGTTGTAACCCAAATATCATTCGCAATATTTATCATGAAAAATATAGCAAACAAGGAGATGTTGTGTCTTGGACCTATTCATTAGAATCATATTCTTGTGATGGTAATTCTCAATTTTACATAAGATTTAAAACAGAGTAAAAGATTGAATGAATAATTAGGTTGAGCTTCATTTCCTTTATTCCTCTTATTCAGTTACTTATAAAATGATGCTGGTCCTGGTGGGGCTACTACATTAACTCATAAGCGATAGATTAACAAACGTTTATGACGTTTGACCAGGAAATTCTTTGTTAATATCATAGTTAATGACATTTTTTTTTTTGTAACTTGTTCCATACTTAAAACTAAATTAATTTATATGACCAGCAGAAGAGATTTTATTAAATCAGCCTCGGCATCAGCTATAGCTGCCCCATTCCTGATGAGTCTTAAATTCAAGGAAAC
>JBHOTF010000022.1:0-37219 GCA_042584005.1 Bacteroidota bacterium | reverse complement strand
ATGTTCAGCGAAATAAAGAAGCTATAAAAAAAGATATACACAGAGCCTGGTCAGCCAACGAAAAAACATCGATGGAATCAGCACTTGGCATGTCATACGCAGGTAAACGCGCTATGGTTTGCATGAAACATGTTGGACTTAATGTTGCTGCCGATCCATTTATGAATTCTGCAATAACAGGGGTTAATGGCGGGCTTATTTATACCATAGCCGACGATCCATCAATGCATTCTTCTCAAAATGAACAGGACTCCAGAATTTTTGCAGATTTTGCCAAGATACCTGTCCTCGAACCATCAAATCAGCAGGAAGCTTATGATATGGCATATACAGGATTTGAATTTTCTGAGAAATATAAAATTCCGGTAATGTTAAGGATAACAACCAGATTAGCGCACTCACGTTCCGGAGTTTTAAGAAAAGAAATTAAAAATGAAAATCTGCAAAGTATACCTGATGATTCAGTGCAGTTTGTTCTGCTGCCTTCAATTGCCCGAAAAAGATTTAAGATTTTATTAGATGCTCAGAAAAACTTTATTAAAGAATCTGAAGAGAGTATTTACAATAAGTATTTTGATGCACACGATAAAAGCAAGGGAATAATAGTATGCGGACTGGCATATAATTACCTGCTTGAAAATTATCCTGATGGTAAAATACCTTTTCCTGTTTTAAAAGTTTCTCAATATCCAATACCAAAAAAGCTTATAAAAAAAATTACTGCCAGCTGTAAGGAAATAATAGTATTAGAAGACGGCTATCCTTTTGTTGAAAGTAAAATAAAAAATTTTCTTGATAATGATAAATTGGTGATTAGAGGAAGACTGGATGGGACAATTCCTGAAGATGGAGAATTGAATCCAAATATTGTAGCTTCAGCTCTTGGAATAAATAAACCTGCTCTTAAAAGTATACCTGATCTGGTTACCGGTCGCCCTCCCGCTTTATGTAACGGATGTGGGCATACTGATCTGTTTATTGCTCTTAAAGAAGCATTATTGGAGTATAGCCCTGGAAGAGTATTTTCAGATATTGGCTGTTATACCATAGCTGCCTTACCACCTCATAATATGATTAATTCATGTGTTGATATGGGGGCATCCATTACAATGGCTAAAGGAGCATCTGATGCAGGATTAATTCCTGCTGTAGCTGTCATTGGTGATTCAACATTTTCTCACTCAGGGATCACAGGCCTACTTGATGTGGCAAATGAAAAAACTCCGGTAACAGTTATTATTTCTGATAATCTTACTACAGGGATGACCGGGGGACAGGATTCTTCAGCACTAAATAAAATAGATGATATTTGCAAAAGTGTTGGTGTTGATACTGAACATATTAAAGTAATTGTTCCATTAAAAAAGAATCATGAAGAGAATGTTAATATTCTTAAAAAGGAAATTCAATATAATGGAACATCTGTTATTATTGCCCGAAGAGAATGTATTCAGACACTATTGAAAAAAAATAAGAACAAGAAAAAGGTAATAAAACATTAATACAAACAAGTAAATTACTAAAGAATAAAAAATATAAAATATATGGCTAAAAGTGATATCATTTTGGCAGGAGTGGGAGGGCAAGGTATTTTATCCATTGCCGCAACTATTGGAATGGCCGCGGTAAATAGTGGTCTCTTTTTAAAACAGGCAGAAGTTCATGGCATGAGTCAGAGAGGCGGCGACGTTCAGTCTAATCTTAGAATTTCTGATAAGGAAATCGCTTCAGATCTTATTCCTATGGGTACTGCCGATATAATTCTATCGGTTGAGCCGATGGAATCTCTGAGATACCTGCCATATCTGAAAGAAAATGGATGGCTTGTCACAAATTCGCAAGCTTATGTAAATATTCCAAACTACCCGGAGATGGATGATATATTCAGAGAGATTAAAAAAATACCAAATAATATAATAATCGATGCTGATAAGATAGCCAAAGAAATTGGTTCACCACGTTCCTCAAACATAGTTATGCTTGGTGCAGCCTCACCTTTTATTTGTGTGAGCTATGAAAAGCTTGAAGAGGGAATACAATTTATTTTCGAAAAAAAAGGAGAAGAGATTGTTAAGTTAAATCTGGAAGCATTAAAAACCGGCCGTGAGATTGCCGAAAAAAAACATTAATATGAAAGATGCATTTTTGAGAAAAATTCTATTGTTAATATTATTATCCGGGATATTTTCAAATTGTTCAAATTCTAATACACAGAAAAAAAATATTCCTGTCAGAATAAAGGTGCTGACATATAATATTTATCATGGTGAAAACATGAAGGGCAGAGCAAATCTTGATATGGTTTCCCGTATTATTCGTTCTGTGGATCCTGATATTGTCGCTCTCCAGGAAGTAGACTCATGTACAAACAGATCGGGTGGTGTGGATATTGTTGATGTAATAGCCAAACTGACAAATATGCATCATAAATTTGGTAAAGCTATGGATTATGACAATGGTGCTTATGGCGTGGCTATCCTTTCGAAATATCCAATTCTGGAAAGTGTTAATCATTTATTGCCTGCATCTGAAGTTAATGAACCCCGTGTTGCACTTGAGGTAAGTATTGATATTCCTTCAGGTGAGAGATTGCGTTTTGTAGGAACACATCTCGACCAAACACGTGATTCTCAGGATAGAATGAAACAAGCAAATAAGATTAATGATGTTGTTTTAAGAGCGGATGATAATCCTGTGATATTAGCAGGTGACCTGAATGCCAGGCCGGGTAGTGAGGCGATGAACATTTTTTTGCAAAAATGGATAGACGCAACAGATGGTAAAGCGCAGTATAACACAACTATAGAAAGACAGCGTGGAAGAATAGATTATATTATGTATTATCCTGAATATTATTGGAAAGTAATTGAATACAGGGTAATCAATGAAAAAGTAGCTTCAGATCATTATCCTGTACTGGTTACTTTCGAGCTAAAATAAAAAGTGATACCGGGTTATTGATTTAGGCAGCTTTGGTGTTTAATAATTGCAGATTATAGTAGGTCTAATTTATTTCCACAGATTATCGGGATATTCACCTCTATCAACCAGTTGTTTTAACTTGTTGATAACATCAGGCCTGTCTTCCTGATATGTTACTCCGAACCATCTATCAGAGCTTTTTAGCACCTTGATTTTACAATTACCTGATTCAATCAATTTACTGGCAACACTTGGAATATAAAATTCTGCTTTGGGATGATCATAGTTCAGTTTAATAAAATTTTCAAACTGAATTTTGAAATGTTTTAAAATATGGGGATTAAATCCCCAGAAATTCATCGAAACATATGACTCCTCATTTATGATTTCCTGCTGACCATTCTCATTTGTGAAAACAATATTTTCATTAATTTTTTCAATATGAATCCGTTCAGTAACCTCTGTCAGAAATCCTTCATTATTCGTCTCACATACTCCTCTTGATACATATCCAAAATCAGAAAGAGTATTTTTAATCTTATATCCTGCCATACAATTAGTTGATTCATCATTTTTGTCAATTGAGGAAAGATAATCTGCTACAATTTTAAAAGCATTTGCCCCATAAAAATCATCAGCATTAATAACGGCAAAAGGTTCATTTATTAATTCAGAAGCAACCATAACAGCATGAGCTGTACCCCATGGTTTTTTCCTCTCCTTAGAAAAAGTTATTCCTTCAGGAACATTATCCAGCTCCTGTAATGCATACTCCAGCTTAATCTTATCTTCAAACTTTTTATTAAAAACCTCAGTAAATTCTTTTTGAATATCTTTTCTAATAACAAAAATTATTTTTCCAAAACCTGCACGTATTGAGTCATATACAGAATAATCGATTATTGATTCTCCCGATGGGCCCAGTTGATCCATCTGTTTTAAAGAACCATACCTGCTTCCAATTCCTGCAGCGAGTATAACTAATGTTGGTTTCATTGACTTATTATTTTAATTGTTTACTATCTATTCAAGTATGCCTCCTGAGAATTCTATCCGTAAATTTACTTCAAGCTCTAATCCGGTGGCAAAGCTTTGGTGTATTCAGGTGAACGAGCAATCCATACCGACATTTTACCACTGTCGCGATGTGCCCATGCATAATATGGGATAGCAGTAAAATCTTGAAGAGTTGATATTGTATCACCTTCATTACTAATGCTAAACCTTCGAGATTTGCCGCTAATTACATTTATCCCATTAAGTAGATTCTTGTTATAAGCAGACTCTAATTTTATATTGTCTTCTAAAACTATATTATCTGTGTATGTCATATTATCTATACCTTCAATACAATATACTACAGGTCCGCGTTCCAGTGCAACCAGGCCGGTATTTGATTTAACAGAATCGCTACTTATTACTCTTCTTATCTCCATGGGAAGCACGAGCTCAATAATATCCCCATTTTTCCAGCTATTATTTAACACTGCATATCCATTTTCATACCTGATTCTTGTTTTCTTTCCATTTATTTTAATTATCGGATCATTAAGATTATTTTCAAGGTAAGAATATAATTTGCCTGGCATAACTTCATTTCTGGCCCAGCCGGGTATCCTGACATAGAGTTTGAATTTTTTGTCATTTTTCATATTAACAAACATCTTAACTATACCAGACCATGGGTATTCTGTTTCCTGGGTAATAGTAATTTCTTCTGTTCCTGACTTTACTTTGGCTTTACCACTAATAAAAAGATTTACAAAAATCTTATCATCCCTGGAACCATACATATACCCCGGGATGGATGGCAGAAACCTGACAATATTTGTCGGACAACATGCACAGCCGAACCAGGCTTGCCTGACGTATCCACCCTCTGATGAAAGAGGATTTGGGTAAAAGAATCTGTTTCCTGTTAAGGAAATCCCGGATAAAAAACCATTATAAATGATTCTTTCGAGTACATCAATATACTTTGAGTCGGCGTGAAGAAGAAACATTCTGTAATTCCAAAGAGCATTTGCAATTGCAGCACATGTTTCATTGTAAGCAGTAAGATTTGGAAGCTCATAACTTTCTCCAAAAGCTTCTCCACCTCCTCTTGCTCCGATTCCTCCGGTGATATATATTTTCCCCTCGATAACATCCTTCCATATCCGGTTTATTGCTGATATATAATCTTTATTTCCTGTAAGGGCAGCTATATCTGCCATGCCAGTATAAAGATAACCAGCTCTAACCGAATGACCTACAGCTTTTGATTGTTGGGTAACCGGAATGTGATCCTGAGCATATTCACCGTAAATATCCCTCAGATCACTTCTCCCTCGCATATCAAGAAAGAATTTTGCCAGATCAAGATATTTTTTATCGTCTGTAATATTATATAATTTGGCAAGTCCTATCTCAATTTCCTCATGACCAGGGACATCTATTTTTTTTCCTGGACCAAAAACACTAGCAACAAGGTTGGCATTTTTAATTGCCACATCCAGAAGACTGCGTTTACCTGTTGCCTGATAATGAGCAACTGCGGCTTCATACATGTGCCCTACATTATATAATTCATGGCCATGATCGAGCTTTGACCATCGGGTTGTTCCTGATGCCGGAGCAACATTATTTGGGTCAATGGTTCTGATACTATATAAATAGCCATCCTCCTCCTGAGCAGCAGCTATTTTAAATATAAGATCATCAAGGTATTTATCAAGAACTGTATCGTAAAAAATACTTAATGAATATGAAGCTCCCTCAATTACTTTAAAAACATCAGAATCGTTAAAATATGTTCCTTCAAAGGGGCCTTCCATTAAACCTCCTGCTTTAGAAAAATTATTTATTCTACCTGTTTCTTCACATTTTTGAAAATCATAAGGAATAGTTACAAGCCTGTTGGTATCCATTCTGGGTGACCAGAATTTATCATTAATTGAAACACTTGTAAAAGGGACAGGTGTCACAGGATATTTATCGATTTTTCCCTCATGTTTTTTATTACAGGAAACAAGAATAATCAAAAAAATGACTGGAATAATAATGTTGTTTTTTTTCATTTTGTTTTTTTTGGCGTTTGGCCATTAGGTTTTGGCGATTAGCTATAAGCCAACAATCAACAGCCAATAAAGGTACTTATATTTTTATTTGAGGCAAAAATTATCTATTTTTCAAAAATTCTATAACTGATTTATTATGTTCAAAAATTATTTTGTAATGAATAATACTTTAAAGAAAACCGGAAAATTAGTTATTTGTTTTTTTTTATTAGTATTAGTTTTTTTTACTGCTTGTAAGCCCGGATCGAAAATTAAACCCATCTTATATAATTCTTTAGAATTCTCACCAAGAAATTATGTGTGCTATAAAACAAATACAGATATAATAATTGATGGAAAAATTGATGAAAAGGAGTGGGGGAATGCTGAGTGGTCCGATTATTTTGTTGATATAGAGGGAGATAAAAAACCTTTGCCCTTGCAAAATACCCGGGTAAAAATGATGTGGGATGAAAGCTATTTTTATATTTTAGCTGAGATTGAGGAAACTGATATTTGGGCAACACTAACAGAGAGAGAATCAGTAATTTTTTATGATAACGATTTTGAAGTTTTTATTGATCCCGATGGAGATACACATAAATACTATGAATATGAAATAAATGCTTATGGAACAGAATGGGATTTAATGCTGATCAAACCATACAGAGATGGTGGACCTGCTGTTAATGCATGGGATATAAATGGAATAAAATCGGCTGTATATATTGATGGGACAATAAACGATGCTTCAGATGTTGATAAAAAATGGATTGTTGAAATAGCTATGCCGTTTAACATTCTTAAGGAATGTGCCCCAGGAGAAAAGCTTCCTGTACCTGGCGACCAATGGAGGGTTAATTTTTCAAGAGTTGAATGGAAAGTAAACAAACAAGATGGTAAATATGTTAAACAAACCAATCCTTCAACAGGAAAACCTCTACCGGAATTTAATTGGGTATGGTCCCCCCAGGGATTAATAAACTTACATGTACCAGAAATGTGGGCATTTGTGCAGTTCTCAGGAATCAAAGCAGGGCAGGGGAGCGATAAATTTGTTTTTAATGATGATGAAAAAATTAAATGGGCATTAAGACAGATTTATTATCAGCAAAGAAATTTTCTTGAAAAATATGGGAAGTATTCTGATGATTTAGAAAATCTGGGATTGATTGATCTGAAAATACAAGGATTGAATTTTAATCCTGAAATAATATTAATGCCCGGTTATTACATGGCAAGGTCAAAGGATGTTAGTGGAAAAAAATATTGGAATATTTTACCGGATGGAATTATATGGAAAAATTAAATAAAAAGTTCCATATGACCAATAAAAATGAAATATTAAGCATATGAAAAGAAGAAAATTTATACAATCGATAGGACTGGGAGCAGGAGTGTTGAGCATTCCCGGAATTAATGTTTTTAAAGTTGCTGCAGGAGTAAATTCAAATGAGAAAAAGAAATTTAAATATTATACCTGGTTCAGCGATAATGGGAAATTATCGGGAAAAGAATACAAGGAGATGTTTAACTTGCTTAAGAAAAATGGAATTGATGGTGTTCTAATTGAAGGTAACTGGAATAAATGGGTGCCTTATGCTAAAAAGGCCGGACTGGAAACTCATGCCTGGATATGGGCACTAAATTGTCCAGACAAAAAGGTGATGAAAGATCACCGGGAGTGGTATAGTATAAGCCGGAATGGTGATTCATGTGTAGATAAACCACCCTATGTTGATTATTATCGATGGCTATGTCCTACTAAACCCGAAGTTCTCGAATATTTAAAAAATAAGTTCAGGTCTTTGTGTGATATTGAAGGCCTTGACTATATACATTTAGATTATATTCGCCATCCTGATGTAATTCTTCCAATAGGTTTATGGGAAAAATATGATCTTGTTCAGGATAAAGAATACCCTGAGTTCGATTTTTGCTATTGTGATGATTGCCGCAAAAAGTTTAAGGAGCTTCATGGGGTTGATCCTATGAAGCTTCCTGATCCTTCAAAAAACCAGGCATGGTTAAATTACAGATATGATGGTGTAACTGAGGTTGTAAACTCTATTTCAGATTTTGTTCATTCGTTTGGTAAAAAAGTATCTGCTGCTGTTTTTCCTTATCCTGAACTTGCAAAAAAACTTGTACGTCAAGACTGGTCAAAATGGAAGCTTGATAAAGTTTTTCCAATGATTTATCACAGCTTTTATAATGAAGATATCAAATGGGTGGGTTCATCAACCAAAGCGGGGGTTAATTCAATACCAGAAAACAGAGATTTAATAACAGGATTATATATTCCAGAAATGAGCCCTGATGAATTAAGGCAGGCAATTACTGAAGCAAAGAATAATGGTGCAAAGGGAATTTCAATATTTTCCAAGCCCGGAATTACTGCAAAACATTGGAAGGAAATTAGAAATTAGCTGTCAGCTGTTGGTTGTTAGTATTAATATAAAGAATTAGAATGAGAGATTTTAGAAAATTGACTATTTGGAAGGATTCAATGGCAATTGTTAATCTTGTATATAGATTTTCGGATTTTTTACCTTCAACTGAAAAATATGGCCTAAGAAGTCAAATTTGTAGAGCATCTGTTTCAATACCTTCTAATATTGCTGAGGGATGTAGCCGAACAAGTCAGATAGATTTTAAAAGATTCCTTGAAATAGCATTGGGATCTTCATTTGAATTAGAAACTCAACTTTTAATAATTCAGGATCTCAACTTATTTGGAAGTAATAACAATGAGTTCGATTTAATAATTAATCAAATAAATACTTTACAAAAGAGAATAAATTCTTTAATCAATAAAATAAAATCCAATAGCTAATAGCCAATAGCTAATAGCCAATAGCTATTATTAGCCAAATAAATAAATTATGAGCAATAACACACGTCGCGATGCAATAAAAAAGATGGGCTTTCTTGCCATGGGAGCAGGATTTACCAATAGTGTTTTTTCCACTAGTCCGGATAAGTATTTGCCTATAGAACCATATTTCCCAAAGAAATATAAAAAGCCTGATAAACCAATAACAGCAATTGTTCTTGGAGCCGGAAACAGAGGAAATGTTTATGCCTCTTATGCCAAAAAATTTCCTGATGAATTAAAAATTGTTGGGGTAGCAGAACCAATCCCTCATAAAAATGAGAGGTTTGCAAAAATGTACGATATTCCTGACAAACATAGGTTTCCAAGCTGGGATAATGCTCTTGATGTACCAAAATTTGCTGATGCAATAATTATTACCACTCCTGATGCCTTACATTATGGACCGGCTATGCAAGGATTACCAATGGGTTACGACTGTATACTGGAAAAGGTAATTGCTCAAACCTGGAAAGAGTGTAATGATATTTTGAAGGTTGCACAAAAATATAAAAACATTGTAGCTGTTTGTCATGTAATGCGTTATATGCCATATTTTAGAAAGCTTAAAGAAATTTGCAATTCTGGAATTCTTGGTGATATTGTTAGTGTTCAGCATCTTGAACCTGTTGAACATATTCATATGTCACACTCATTTGTTCGAGGTCCCTGGAGAAATACCAAAGAATCAAATCCGATGATTTTATCAAAATCCTGTCATGATACTGATATATTGAGATGGTTAATAAATAAGGAAGCAATAAAAGTTTCATCATTTGGCGGTCTTTCACATTTTAAAAAAGAAAATGCACCGGAAGGCAGTACAAAACGATGTACTGGAGGATGTAAGATAGAAAGGGATTGTCCTTATTCTGCTATTAAGGTATATTATGAACGAGGCGGGTACCTTGGCCATTTAAATCTTAAAGATGGAAGCAAGGAAGAGATTATGGAGAAACTGAAAACTACTCAGTATGGACATTGTGTTTATAAAACTGATAATGATGTGGTGGATCATCAATTGTGTAATTTTGAGTTTGAGAACGGTATTACAGCTGCATTCTCTATGGAATCGTTAACACATTATGGTGGAAGAAGAACCAGGTTTATGGGAAGTATGGGGCATTTATTCGGAGATGAAAAAGATATTGAGTATATGGATTTCAGAACCAGAAAAATAACAAGATGGAATATTTCTGAAGCTAATATTACATCAGGACATGGTGGTGGCGATTTTGGACTGGTAAGGGATTTTATTCAGGCTTCTTCCCACAATGATCCTTCACTTCTTACCTCTACAATTGAAGCATCTATGGAATCACACCTAATGGGATTTAAAGCAGAGGAGAGCAGATATAAAGGAGGTGAGCTTATTGAGTTTAGAATTTAATAGCTGGTCTTAAATTTATCCTATTCAAGAATTTTTTCAATATGTTCTAATTCTTCTTCGGAAAAATCCGGATTATTAAGGGAAGCAACATTATCTTCAAGCTGTTTTACGCTCGATGTTCCAATTAATGCAGAATTAACTACCCATTGTTTAAGTACCCAGCATATTGACATTTGTGCCAGACTCTGATTTCTGTCAGTTGCCATTTTGTTTAAATCACAAAGTTTATTTCTTAATGATTCACTGATTTCATCTTTTCTTAAGAAGCCATGTTTATTTGCAGCTCTTGAATTAACAGGAATTGATGTTAAATATTTATCTGTAAGTAGTCCTTGTGCCAAAGGAGAAAAAGCAATACATCCCAATTGCAGATCTTCAAGTTCCGCTATCAAGCCATCTTCGATATTCCTTTTTAATAGTGAGTATTTCGCCTGATGAATAAGGCATGGTGTGCCCAGTTCGTTTAATATTTGATATGCTTTTTTAGTTTCCTTAAAAGGATAATTTGATATTCCGGCATATAATGCTTTGCCTGATTTTACTATATGACTTAATGCAGCCATTGTTTCTTCAAGGGGAGTGTTTGGATCATATCTGTGCGAATAGAAAATATCAACATAATCAACCCTCATTCTTTTTAACGACTGGTCGCAACTGGCAATAAGATACTTTCTGCTTCCCCATTCTCCATAAGGTCCGGGCCACATAAAGTAACCTGCTTTGGTAGATAATATTAATTCATCGCGATATTTTGTAAGATTTTCCTTGTATATTATTCCAAAATTCTTTTCTGCAGATCCCGGCGGATATCCATAATTATTTGCCAAATCGAAATGTGTAATTCCTAAATCGAATGCTCTGAATAACATCTTTTTTATTTCTTCCTGATTATCAATCTTTCCAAAATTATGCCACAAACCAAGTGATATGGCCGGTAATCGCAAACCACTATTACCTACTCTGTTATAGGGCATTGAATCGTATCTTTGGGGACAAGCTTTATATTTCATCTATTTTTTTTATGGTGCAATAAAGGTAATAATGATTAATTTAATCCGAAAGCATATAGTCCTTTTTGGGTTCTTACATATATAACACCATCAACAATTGCCGGTGTGGCCATAATCCGTTCTTTTAAATCATTTTTTGCAAGAATATTAAGCTTGTCTCCGACAGCCAATACAGTAACCACTCCGCGGGCAGATGATGTATATATTTTTCCATCGCCAATAACCGGTGAAGAATAATAGGGTCCTCCGGAACCTATTTTTTCCTCATATTTAAGATCTCCTGTTTTTGCATCTAAACAAGTAAAAATGCCACCATTTTTAAGCATGTAAACAAGGCCTTTATAATAAATTGGCGAAGGACATTCGGGAACTCCTTTGGTATACCGCCATACAACTTCTGTATCGTATTGTCCCTTAACTCCTGGTTTAATTGCCATTAATGCATTCTCTTGTTTGAATTGATCCAGCCATTTAAAAATCTCATCCCATTCCTCAGATGTAAGTTTCCCACTTTGATCCTTGTCGAGAAACCTGAAAAATCCCTTTAAAGGATGATCTCCTTCACCATCAGCATCATATCGTGATAAAAAACTTTTATTTGGTTCTATTTCCTTAAATGTAAGTTCTCCATCTTTATCGAGATCATAATCTTTTAATAGTTCACTATATTTTGGTATACCGATTACTTCAGTATTTGTTTTCATATTATAGGTGGTTAAATAAATAAGTCCTTCACCTTCAACCGGAATATTGCATGGTTCATCCGTCATACCGGGAATAGCCCATAATTCAGTTCCGTCTTTTAAGCTATAAGCTTTTAACCACCATATTCCATAAATTAGTAATTCGTCTACACCATTATTGTTGTAAAACATTGGAGTTGACCAGTTTGCATCGAATCCTTCTCTATCTGTTTTCCAGATTGTTTCACCGTTTTCTTTATTTATTGCTTCCAGAGATGAATTTTCGGTTCTTTTATAATTAGGCACACCGGTATCTCTGCTAAAAATGAGGTAATCCTTATATAGTATCGGTGAAACTGCAGTGCCATACATATTTGGATGGATAGGAATTTTTCTCTCCCATTTTACATTTCCGTCAAAATCATAACATATTAATCCCCATGAACCAAAATAAACAAATACTCCTTTACCATCTGTTGTTGGTGTTGGTGTAGCACTATGTCCAATAGGGTGTACTCTTTCCAGCCGTTCAGGCTCAATAGATTTTTTCCATTTTATTTCCCCCGTGTTTTTATTCAGACATATTGTCTCAAGAATTTTCCCGTTGAGAGCGGTTAGAAAAATATTATCGCCCCATATACAAGGAGATGAATGTCCATCATTAATTTCTGTCTTCCAGATCAAATTATTCGATTGATCAAATTCAACAGCTAAGGCACTGGTATTTTCAGCTACTCCCGATCCGTTTGGCCCCCGAAACTGGTTCCAGTTTGATTGTCCTGATGTTTGACTATAAGCCAATACCAGAAATGTTAAGAAAAATAGTGTGGAAATATTTATCCTTTTCATATCCAGAAAGTTTTAGATTTATTATTGTTCTAACTGTTCTAAAAATAGGAAATAAAAAGAAAATTGAAAAGTTAATTAAACATAAATCCAATTCTGATTGCAAATCTGCTTAGTTTCTCAAATCTGTCGATAGTATCATCTGTCCATTCCTCATAATAAGAATATGTTAATTGTTGGAACCGATATCCCATACTCACTACTAAATGTGATTTATTGTTTAAAGAAATTCTTATACCAATACCCGAACCAGCCATTAAACCACCTTTTGAATTTGTGTCTGTATAATAATCATAGTTTTCGCCTACCTGAAATGAGTATCCACCATTTAAATAAACAAAAGGTGAAAATTCACCATCATGAAACTCATATCTGGCATCAATAAATAAAGGAATTACCGGAGTGCTGAAAAATTCAACGCCAGCACCAAGTCCGGCTGAAAAATGAGGACTAAAGCGGTATGCATTTATCATATTAATGCTGAAAGGGGCTGTTTTCTCGTTATTGCCTGTACCAATAAGCACTCCCATATCAGTTAGATTATAATAGCCCGTTTTTTGGATAAATGTTCCTTTATTTTTATTCAGTGTTTTAAAAACCACCTTATCGATTTTATTATGCTTAAAAACCCAAATGTTATTATCAATTGTTTCTATTTTTACATGCCCATCTGTGATATATTCAATTATATTTCCGCGGATAATACTTCCGTCCTTTAAATAGACTATATCCGTATTGTTATTCTGACTGAAAGCAGCTGAACAAACGATCACTAATATAAATGTGTAAAGAATTTTATTGAAAGTTGTTTTCTTCATATGTGTAAAATTTAATAGATGTTTAATATTAATATATTCTCAGATTAAGCTTTCTTATAAGATGCATACTATTAAAAAAGGTTGCGCGCAACCTTTTATTATTTACATACATCTATAATATGAGCTTAAGAACTAAGCGAAGCGGTCTCAACGACCGTAGGGAGTTAATTAGGAATTGAAATATCATATTTACAAATACAAAATTATATAAAATGAAACACGCAAAATTTTTCCAGCATCTGTTAATTTTAGTCCTGTTAACCGGATTGGTTTCATGCCGTGATGAGATTTTTGAGGAAAGGACATTAAATGTTCCTGTTTATTTGACTTATGAGGAGTTTAGAATCTCTGTGGTTCAGGAGGATGCCAGAGAACTGGAGCACCCTGGTAAAATATATTTTAAAGATAATTACATATTCATTAATGAAATTTCAAAAGGTATACATATAATAAATAATTCTGATCCTTCTAATCCGGAAAATGTAGGATTCATTTATATTCCCGGAAATGTAGATATTGCTATTAAAGAAAATATTTTATATGCCGATTCATACATTGATCTTGTTGCGCTTGATCTTTCCGATTTATCCAATATAGAACTTAAACACAGAATAAAAAATGTGTTTCCATATACATTGCCTGAAACTGGCAATAATTATGGCTTTGATGAGGTAAGTGAAGACGAAGGAGTTGTAGTTGAATGGGAAGTAAAAAGAGTGAAAAGAGAAGTGGATTATTACCCTATATATCCCTTTTTCAGAAACTTTGAAATGATGGATAGTGGTTTTAATAAAATGTCGGGAGGAATTGGTGGGGGTGGATCAGGTACAACTTATGGTGTTGGTGGTTCAATGGCCAGATTTATGTTATATGCAGATATTCTTTACACAATAGATGAAAATGATATGCATTTTTTCGATATTTCCAATGCAGAAAATCCTCTTGAGAATGGAAGCATACGCATTGGGTGGGGTATTGAAACACTTTTTCCATATGGTGATAAACTGTTTATAGGAACACAAACAGGAATGTTAATATACGATCTGGTTAATCCGCTTGCACCAAGAAAAATTTCCGAATACCGTCATATTACAAGTTGTGATCCTGTTGTTGTTGATGGAGATTATGCTTATGTAACCTTAAGAGCTGGAAACTTATGTGGCGGAAATACAAGTCAACTCGACATTATTGATATAAGTAACCTTGAAGAACCACAACTGATGAAATCATATGTAATGGAAGAACCTTACGGGCTGGGGATTAATAATTCGATGCTATTTGTTTGTGATGGTGATGCAGGCCTTAAAATATATGATGCGAGTCAACCCCTGAATGTTGGAAGCAAAAGATTGGCAACATTTTCGGATATTAATGCATATGATGTTATTACGATCGGAGATATTCTCTTTATGATAGGTGAAGATGGCCTTGCTCAGTATGATTGTTCGGATATTAGTAATATTGTGTTGTTGAGCCTCATTGAGGTCAAATAAGGAGGCGCTCGGCGATTTATTGAGCTATGGCGCTTTATTGAGGCACGGCGCGCCATTTTCGGATATTAATGCATATGATGTTATTCCGATCGGAGATATTCTCTTTATGATAGGTGAAGATGGCCTTGCTCAGTATGATTGTTCGGATATTAGTAATATTGTGTTGTTGAGCCTCATTGAGGTCAAATAAGGAGGCGCTCGGCGATTTATTGAGCTATGGCGCTTTATTGAGGCACGGCGCGCCGTGCCTGTATAGGGGGAGCAAGGAAATATTGAATATTATTCTGAAAGCAAATCCTCCAATAGCTCATTAATTTCTTTAAGGTGTGTTTCATAATGTTCACCAGTACCTGGTCCCATAAAACCTGTGAATATTTTTTGGATTTCACCTTTTTTGTCTATGTATATGGTTGTGGGGAACGAGAGTATATGATTTAGCATTGGTAATGTTTCGGCTGCTTGTTTTTTATTTGAAGTACCGGCATATAAAAATGGATATTTGGCACCCGAGAAATTCTTCAGCCTTTTAATATTTTTCCATATTTGTTCAGTTTCTTTTGCTTTTTCATATGCAAGGCCAATAATTTCCAGTCCCTGATCGTGATATTTTTCATATAATTCTGATAAGAATACTGTTTCATCCATACAATTTGGGCACCAACTTCCCATTATCTGGACAATAACAACTTTATTTAAATATCTTTCGTCGTTTAATGAAACATTAATTCCATCTTCATCAGGAAAAGAAAACTCAAAATTATCATACCCCTCTTTAAGATAGGTTAATGAATATGGGTCTCCAATTGTGGCGTTTTCATTTCTAATAGCCCTCCATTCCTGCCCGCCTCTTTTCCCAGGCTTAAACATACCCTCCATTAAATTATCTTCTAAGATATTAGCTGTGAAAAGAAATGAATGAGCTCCGTCAAAACAAGATAATGTCATTTTATTGCCACTTATTATTCCTTCCAGGAAGCGGTAATCTCCGGTTTCTGTTATAAAAGTTCCGGTCACGATATTACCATCTTGTTTAAACTCACCAATTGCTTTGGATGATCTTTTGCTATCAGAACCAAAAATGGTTTCCCATTTCCCACTAATATTATATTCAGCATCAGTTTCAACAGGGTAGCGCTCGTTAGTTCCATGATTAGCAATGAATTGCATATAATAATCTTCTCCATTTGCATAATTATACCATCGGCCTTCAAGCCTGCCTGATTTGATTTTTAACCGGAATTCGGAATCAAATACCGGCATTTTGAAAAATAATGAGTCACTTGTAATTCTGATACTGTTAACATTAATTTTTTCACCGGCATTTCTAATAATTATAGAAATATTTTCTTGCGTTTCGCCTGTTATTTCAAAATTGAATGCTATTTCTTCAGGAGAATCCTCATCACCTATTTGTAATGCTCCTCTCCATGTTCCCTGTTCTGGAAATTTGTCTGTTGAACAGGAAAAAACTAAAACAAGACTAATAATTCCAATAAGTTGCAATGTTTTTTTCATGATATCGTGGTGTATAATACTAATTATTTTTTTTCAAGGGTTTTATTTATAAATCTAAGCTTTCCTGCATACTATTATAAATTCTTTTGAATTGGTCTGTAATTTATTTTCTTTATAATCACCGAAAATATTTATAAGTTTTAGCTTAGATAGTTTGATTAAATGTTCAATTTCATAACGGTGAAAAATTCTGAATGGGAAACTCCATTCTTTCGATTGTTCTACTCCATTATTGTCCCATACAAACTTCATTTTTACATGGTTTATCTGGTTAATCTGATCAGATTCCATACTAACTATTCGTTTAAACTTTTTTCCATTTTCATATTCACCTTCAAAATCAGTATGATCATGCAATCCTTCAATAAGCATTTTTAGATTTGGAACAAATAAATCAAAAATAAAAATACCATCCTCACTGAGATGGTCATAAATATTATTCAAAGCTTTTATCTGATCTTCAACTTCAATTAAATGAGAAAAAATTCTGAATGGCCCTATAATCAGGTCGAATTTTCTGTCAAATTTATAATCAGTTGCATTTTGCAGAGATATTCTTTTATGGTATTTTTTATCGATTTTCGATAAAAGTATATCAATCATCGATTTGGAGATATCAATTCCATAAATATCTGATCCTTTATTAAGAGCCTCCACATAAAATCGTCCTGTGCCTACACCAATTTCAAGAACAGGGCCTTTTGATTCTGAGATTTTATTCATAAAATACTCATTATCAATGCCAGATCTTATACTATCGTAAATAAGATCGTAAAAACGGGCAACATATTCCGGGTATTCTGCTGTATGCATTTTATTATTTTTTTTCAAATGTAATTAAAATGGAAAAACTATTTTTGTATTTTATTGAAGTATTGTAATATGATAAAAATAAAATTTATTTGTGTAGGAGGAACTATTGATAAAGTCTATTTCGATGCTAAAAGTAAATATGAAGTCGGTCCTCCGAATATAATCAGTGTTTTAAAAGAGCTTAATCTTGCTTTTAAATATTCAGTTGAATCTGTTCTTAAAAAAGATAGTCTTGATATGAAAGAGTCTGACAGAGAGCTTGTTTATCAAAAGATTAATTCTTGTGTTGAGGATATGATAATTATTACTCATGGAACCGATACCATGGTTGAAACCGCTAAGTATTTGAGCAAAATAAAAAATAAAACAATTGTGCTGACCGGAGCATTAGAACCAGCCATGTTTAAAACCAGCGATGCAGTATTTAATATTGGATCTGCTATTGCAGCTGTTCAGAGTTTGGAACCGGATATATATATCGCAATGAACGGACGTATATATAATCATAATAATGTTAGAAAAAATCTGAATAAAAACAGATTTGAAGAAATATCATAAAAAAACCCGGTTAGCTAAAACCAGAAAAGCTAACCGGGCATACCTTTAATTATATATATATATAACTAATGGGTGATCGAAAGTGCGTTTAGAATATTCATCACCATCATAATGTTTAGATGGCGATGAACATTCATTTTATTGTTATTTAAAACAGTCGTTAATACTACCCCAACTTTTATGCCATTATCTGTAATGATTAGAATGTCAAGGAATTAATCTTTTAGGAGTAAAAAATGAGTTCATTTATTGTTCACAGAGGAACATTTAATGTTCGTTTTCGTGCATTAATTATAGCTGTTAATTCTTATGAAAATTACTCGAACCTTAAAGATTCTGCGGGCCGTGTATTAGATGCTTTTATTGCTTGAAAACCAACTGTAATTATTGATATTATAATAGCAGACAATGCAGCAACAATAAATATCCACCATGAGATATCTGTGTAATATGCGTAATTCTGTATCCATTTTCTAAGCAAAAAATATGATAATGGCCAGGCTATTATATTTGATATTAGCACCCATTTAAGAAATTCTTTTGATAATAGAATAACAATACTGCCCACTGAGGCTCCAAGCACCTTACGTATACCAATTTCTTTTGTTTTTTGTGCGGCAATATATGCTGATAATCCAAACAAACCAAGGCAGGCTAATACAATAGCCAAAAATGCAAAATATTTAACACTATCGGCAAGCTTCATTTCTTTTTCATATTGTTGTGCAAATGATTCATCAAGAAAATCGGATGTAAAAGGTAAATCAGGGCACATATCGTTCCATATGTTTTGAATATAATTTCTTGTTTGAGAAATATTATTACCACTTATTCTGATATTTGCATTATTGGCCCATCGCGGAAACCATACAATAGCCAATGGCCCTATTTTACTATGTAATGAATTAAAGTGAAAGTCCTTAAATACACCAATAATTTCACTTGTGCCAAAATTGGCAGTTACAATTTTTCCTATAGGATCATCAAATTCAAGAAATTTAACAGCCTCTTCATTAATAATGTATTTTACAGCAAAATCAGATGTTATATCATATGATAAATTTCTGCCTTGAATTAGTTCAAGTTCCATTACATCTACATAATCAGGATCGGAATTAACTATAACCATTGGCCGCTTTTCACCATTAACATTCCATGTATTTGTGCTTGTAATTGCCCCGGGTATTTGTCCTGAGAATGTAATATTTAATATATCAGGGTTTTTAAGAAGCTCTTCTTTAAATACTTGTTTCTTCTCAGTACGTAATTCTCCTTTTAAAGGAACAATTATTATCTGATCCTGGTTAAATCCAAGATCTGCTTCTTTCATATAATTGAGTTGTTTAACAATTGTTATTGAGCCAATTAGAAGCAAGATTGAAATTGAAAACTGAATAACAATTAGTATCCTCCTCAAATAAATACTTTTACCACCTCTTGCATTTTTTCCTTTTAGCACTTCCAGTGGATTAAAAGATGATAGATAAAAGGCAGGATATAGTCCGGCAAATAAGCTTGTGATAATAATAGTTGATATGATCCACAATAATAATTTCGGATCAGAATAATTTATATCAATATTCTCGCCGGTTAAATTGTTAAATAATGGTAGTAATGCTTCAATCAGGAACATAGCAAGTATGTGGGCAATAAAAACTATTAATAATGTTTCGCCCATGAATTGCATAATAAGTGTTTTTTTCTGAGCTCCTACAACTTTACGTCCGCTTACTTCTTTTGCTCTGTTTGCTGAACCAGCCGTTGTTAGGTTCAGAAAATTAATACATGCAATTAATAATATAAATATTGCGATAATTATGAAAATAATTACCAGTTGTTTGTTTCCGTGTTTAACCCCTTTTTCATGTCCTAGATTTTTTTCAAAATATATTTCATTAAATGAGCGCAGGATTATATCATTGTCTTTATATCCAGCCTTTTCCAATAATGCCTTATTAATTTTTTTAGTCAGTTCAATTGTATTAACATTATCCTCTAAATGTAAATACATTAAAAAATTCCAGTTAGCCTCATTAAGAAAGTTGGGACGGCCTGAAATTTTAGGTAATAAAGAAAAAGAAGCAAGCGCATTAATATTAATATGAAGATCTTCTACATCTTTTATTAAGCCTGTTACTGTAAATGAAAAATTATTATTATATAAAACAGTTTTACCAACAGGCTCATCATTGCCGAAAATTTGCACAGCAGTACTTTCAGTTAAAACTAATGAAAACGGAGCTTCAAGAGCGGTATTAGGATCTCCTTCAATAAAATCAAAATTAAAAACATCAAAAACCCCGTCATCTGCAAAAACAAAATTTTCAATATCTCCCAAAAAGTTTTCATATTTAATTGTTGGGAATTCCCAATGGTTAAATCGTACAATTTGTATTATTTCAGGAAGATCGGATAGTGGTGGAGTAAAGCTTGTAGGCATATCAACCCATCCGGGGGCTTCCATACGGTAAATATTATTTCTGTTTTCCTGCGATTTATCATAATTATTCTGATTATTTACCCATAAAAGAATGAGTAAAGAAACAGCCATACCAATTGCAAGCCCTAATATATTTAATAAAGAGAATAATTTGTATCTGCTTATTATTCTTATCGCGACTTTAAAGTAGTTTTTTAACATTTGGAAATAGCTTATTAAATTTTTACAATTCTGTCAATATTATATAATGATTGATAATTGAATTTATAAATTCAACATATATGCCAAATATAGTAGTTGCTTATTAATCAGGCAATATGAATTATTATTGAAATAATATGATTCTTAAGAATTGTTCAGAATACGTCAGTCAGGTTTCAATTCCGAACAAGATTATATTAGTGTTTTTCTCATCTTATAACACAGATCAATGTTATGATATAACTGCTCTGCCTGTCTGAAATTTAGTGTTTGCTGGCCGTCGGATAATGCTTTCTCAGGTTGTTCATGCACTTCAACAATAACACCATCGGCACCAGCCATAATTGATGCCAGAGTCATTTTTTCAATGTGTTTTCTCAGGCCGATACCATGAGAAGGATCAACCACAACTGGCAGGTGTGATTTATCTTTTAGTATAGGTACAGCACTCAGGTCAAGAGTATTTCTATAAGATTTCTCATATGTCCTTATTCCTCTTTCACATAGTATTATCGACTCATTTCCATTAGAAAAGATGTACTCAGCAGCCTGAAGAAGTTCCTCTATTGTACCCGACATACCTCTTTTGAGAAGTACCGGTTTGTTTACTTTTCCTAATTCATCAAGTAAATTGAAATTTTGAGCATTTCTGGTACCTACCTGGAAAATATCTACATAGTTTACCATCTCTTCGATTTGAGAAACCTGCATTACTTCAGTTACTATCCTTATACCATTTGACCGGGCAATTTTATGAAAACTTTTTAGGCCTTCAATTCCTAAACCTCTAAAAGCATATGGAGAACTTCTGGGCTTAAAAACACCACCACGCATAATTCCGATATTATTCTTTTTCAGATGTTTAACCATTACCTCGATTTGTTCTTCATTTTCAATAGAGCAAGGGCCGGCCATAATACTGAAATGGCCATTACCAATTTTAACTCCATCTCCGAGATCAATCACTGTAGGCTTAACTTTCCACTTTTTTGAAACAAGCTTGTAATTGTCGCTCACCCTGTGAATATCCATTACACCATCGAGCTTTCCAGCTGCTCTTATATCAAATTCATTTTTACCTATTGCAATCAAATAACGCCCAAGCTGGGTTTTTACTTCTGAATAGGAATAATCTATGGAATTAATAAATCTGAGTATTGACTCAAAATTATTTTTACTGATATTATTTTCTAATTGAATTATCACTTTATTATTCTTTTATGGAGTTAATAAATTGATTTGCCGTCTTATGAATATTCTTAGATTTCGATAATGCTTTAATAAATGCACTTCCTATTATTGCTCCATTAGCATAATTACAGGCAAAATTGAAGCTTTTTTTATTGTTAATGCCAAAACCTATTAATATGGGATTATTAAGATTCATATTTTTAATTTCTTCGAAATATTTCATATTGTACTTTTCCATTTCCAGCTTATTACCTGTAACAGATGAAGAGGAAACAACATAAACAAATGATGTACTTAATTTGTCTATTAGAATTATTCTGTCTTTATGGGTTTTTGGTGTTATTAGAAAACTGATTCTAAGATTATATTTTTTAAGTATATGAATATATTCCTTTTCATAATTTACTAATGGAAGGTCTGGTATTATTAAACCATCCACACCGGCACTTTTACATTCATAACAAAATTTCTCGAACCCAAATTGAAGTAATTGATTATAATAACCCATCAGGATAAATGGCATTTTGGTCTGTTTTCTTACTTCTTTTATCTGAGAAAATAAAATACTTAGCTTCATTCCATTTTGCAAAGCAATACTGCTGCTTTCCTGTATAGTGGGACCATCGGCGAGAGGGTCAGAATAAGGCATGCCAATTTCCACCATATCAACACCTGCCTTATCCAGAGCCATTATTATTTCTCCAGTCGACTCCAGTTCAGGATAACCGGCTGTAAAATAGATATTTAGTATGTCAGATGATTTTTCTCTAAATAATATATTAATTCTGTTTTCCATTTTGTCAGTCAATATTTTTAATATATGTTTCAAGGTCCTTATCGCCTCGTCCTGATAAATTAATAACTGTTATTTCATTAGTAGAGAATTTTAGTTTTGAAAGGCATCCCAATGCATGCGCACTTTCCAGAGCAGGTATTATCCCTTCCATTTTGCTAAGCTCAAAACCTGCGTCCAGAGCTTCTTTATCGGTTATACTTAATGCTTTTGCTCTTCCTTTTGTAATTAATTGTGCATGCAGCGGCCCTATACCAGGGTAATCAAGTCCTGCTGAAATTGAATAAGGTTCGGTTATTTGTCCATCATCAGTTTGCATAAGAAGAGTTTTGGTACCATGGATTATTCCTTCTCTTCCAAGAACACTTGTTGCAGCCGAAAATCCTGAATCTATTCCTTTTCCTGCACCTTCTGCTACAATAAGTTCAACTTTATAATTATTTAAATATGGATAAAATGCTCCTGCAGCATTACTGCCGCCTCCCACACATGCAATAATTTTATCGGGGTAATCTCTGCCTGTTTCTTTTTTTAACTGTTTTTGTATTTCTTTTCCAATTACCGACTGGAATTTTGCTACCATATCAGGGTATGGATGGGGTCCTACAACTGAACCAATCAGGTAATATGTTTTTTCAGGATTATTAATCCAGTCTCTGATAGCTTCATTAGTAGCATCTTTTAATGTTTTACTACCACTTTCTGCAGGAATAACTGTGGCTCCAAGCATTTTCATTCTTGCCACATTAGGCGCCTGCCTTTTAATATCTACAGAACCCATAAATACAATACACTCAAGGTTCATAAGTGCACAAACAGTTGCTGTTGCAACACCATGTTGGCCGGCTCCCGTTTCAGCAATTATTCTTGTTTTCCCAAGCCGTTTTGCAAGTAAAATCTGACCTATAGTGTTATTTATTTTGTGAGCTCCCGTATGACAAAGATCTTCCCTTTTTAAATAAATATTTGTTTTATATTTTTCAGACAACCTACATGCATAATATAATGGGGTTGGTCTTCCTGCATAATCGAACAGGAGTTTTTTGAATTCTTTTTGAAAATCCCGACTTCCGATTATTTTTATGTAATTTTCCCTTAGCTCCTCTACATTAGGAAAAAGTAATTCCGGTATGTATGCACCACCAAAATTTCCGTAATATCCTTTTTTGTTAATTTTATATTTCATTTAATTCGCTTATAAACTTTTTTACCAATATTATATCTTTCATTGCCGGTTTAATTTCAAATTTGCTGTTAATATCAATTCCTGTCAGGTTTTTATGTTTTATTTTTTTTATTTCTGAAACATCCTTAATGCTGATACCCCCGCTTAAAATAAATTCTTTTTCTCCGGAATATTTTTTTAAGACTTCCCAGTTAAATTTTTCAGAGTTGCCGCCATAACTTTTTCCTTTAGTATCGAAAAGAAAATATGAACAATATGCCTGATAATCATCGCATAGCTGAGGATCGAACGAATTATCTACGGCAAAAGCCTTTATGATTTTTCTTTTTCTACTTAGTTTTTCACAAAACTCCGGCGATTCATTTCCATGAAGCTGAACTACATCGAGAGAATATTTATCGCATATTGTATTTATTTCATCAATTTCATTATTTACAAAAACACCAACCTTAATAATGTTCTCCGGTAGGTTTATTAGTAATTCCCTGCTTAGAATTTCTTCAACATATCTTGGCGACTTATTATAAAAAATGAAACCCATCATATCGGGATTAAGCAAAGAAATATCCCTTATATTTTCTGCTTCACGCAAACCACAAACTTTTATTATTAATCTTCGGTTCATTAATCTTTCAGTCTTTAGTTAATGACATAATTTTTTTTATAAATTTTTCACATGCCAGTGGTGGATTAGCGTGTTTCATAAAATATTCTCCAATAAGGAAACCCTGATAACCTGTTTTTTGAAGTTTGATTATTGATTCCGGATCATTAAGTCCGCTTTCAGAAATTTTCAAAATTCCGGCCGGCAATTCAGGAAAAATTTCGATAGAATTGTCAATTGAAACATTAAAGTTTATTAAATTTCTGTTATTCACTCCAATAATATCGATATGCTCATTAATTTTTTTTATTTCATCCTTGGCATGTATTTCAAGTATTGTTTCCAGTCCTATTGATTTAGCAAAACCTGCTAATTCTTTTAATTCTGAATATGCCAAACATGCAGCAATAAGAAGTATTACATCGGCTCCAATAGATCGTGCTTCAATAATCTGGTATTTATCAATAATAAAATCTTTTCTCAGAATAGGACAGTAATTAAACTTCCTGGCCATAGTAAGATCTTCATTCTTTCCTCCAAAAAATTGATTGTCAGTAAGAACAGATAGGGCAGAAGCCCCTGCCTGCATATATCCAATAGATACATCTTCAATATCAGCATAAGGATTAATATCTCCTTTTGAGGGCGATTTCTTTTTAAATTCAGCAATAATTCCACATTTATCTTCTCTCAATAAATATTGTTTAAGGGAAACTGCAGGGGTAGTGTAATATATGCTTCTTTCAAGAAGTTTTTCAGGAAAAAGTTCCTTTTTCTCTTTTACCTCAAGTTTCTTAGCTTCAATTATTTTATTTAAAATATCTGACATTTATATATGTTTTGTTGTTAGTTTATATTGCTTATTTCCAGGAGTTTTTTAAACGATTTTAATGCAGATTTACTTTCAAGAGAAACTTCTGCTTCTGAATAACAATTTTCGAAGGATTTTTCTGTATCAAAACACTTAATTGCTAGTGCTGCATTAGCCAGTACCACTGAATTTTGCGAATTATTTCCTTTATTATTTAAAATATTATGGAATATTTTTGCCGATGAAGGAACATCTTGTCCTCCAAGAAGATCTTGTTCTTTTACTTTTTTTAAACCCAGATCTGAGGGTTGAATTATTTGTTCGGTTGAATTATTAATAATCTTAAAAGGGCTTGTTAATGAAACTTCGTCATAACCATCGAGGGAATAAACTATTGAGAATCCTTTTCCCAAATTTTGTAAAATGTACTGATAAATTCTTGCCAGGTTAAGATTAAAGACTCCAACATACTGATATTTAGGATTTGACGGGTTGACAATTGGCCCGAGCATGTTAAAGAATGTTTTTATTTTTAATTCTTTTCTTATTGGAGCAACCGATTTCATAGCAGGGTGAAATAAAGGAGCATGCATAACACAAATATTTGCCTCATCGATCTGTTTATTCAGAACACTGTTATTGTTTGTAAATTTCACTCCCGAATATTCCAGTACATTTGATGATCCGCAACCTGATGAAACACCATAATTTCCATGTTTGGCAACTTTGTATCCTGCTCCTGCAACAATAAATGATGCTAATGTGGAAATATTGAAAGTGTTTTTTCCGTCACCGCCTGTTCCGCACATATCAATTGTTTCGTAGCCGTTCAGGTTAACAGGAATACATAATTCAAGCAATGCATCTCTGAAGCCTTCCAGTTCTTCAACAGAAATAGACCTCATTAAATATACTGTCAGAAATGCTGCTGTTTGAGAAGCTGAGTATTCATTACGAGCAATATTCACCAGTACTTTTCTGGCTTCTTCACGATTCAGCTTTTTATGTTCGAATAATTTGTTTAGTATATCCTTCATTTTAACAGGATTTTAAAAAGTTTTCTATTATTTTTTCACCCAATGGTGTCAGGATAGATTCAGGATGAAACTGTACTCCGTACAAATTGTATGATTCGTGATGAATTCCCATAATTTCTCCAGTTTTATCTTCGCATATTATTATTAATTCTTTGGGTAAAGTATTTTTTTCTATTACCCAGGAATGATATCTTCCACCGATGAAACTTTCAGGAATATCTGTAAACAATTTATCTTCAGGCACTAAAATTTTAATATCTGTGCTTACTCCATGAAATACATTATCGAGATTTTTTAATCTAGCTCCAAAAACCTCTCCAATAGCCTGCATTCCGAGGCACACTCCAAAAATATTTTTTCTTCCGGCATAAGTTTTTATACACTCTTTTAAAATCCCTGCCTGATAGGGTAATCCTGGTCCTGGTGAAAGAAAAATTGTATCATAATAACTTATATCAGAAATTTCTATTTCATCATTTCTTTTTACCACAGGTAATGTTCCCGTTATTTTTTCAATGAAATGGACCAGGTTATATGTAAATGAATCGTAGTTATCGAGAACGAGTATTTTATTCATATCAAATATTTTTTGCATTTAATATTGCTTTTTTTAGTGCAGCAAGTTTATTATTGACTTCTTTAAGTTCATTTTCTTCAACAGAATTTATTACTATTCCGGCACCTGCCTGATAAAATAATGTATTATCCCGGCTAAGGAACGAACGTATCATTATTGCCATATTTATATCACCGCTAAGGCTTATCATGCCGATTGCTCCACCATAAAATCCACGGTTTTGATTTTCATACTTGTCAATTAATTCCATGGCTTTATATTTTGGTGCTCCCGATAAAGTTCCTGCCGGGAAAGTATCGGCAAATACACGAACATTATTTTCAGAATTCTCCATGCGGCCTTCTACTTTTGAAACCAGATGTATTACATGACTGAAATACTGGATTTCTTTGAAATCAACTACTCTAACATCTTTTGTGTGCCTGCTGAGATCATTTCTTGCAAGATCAACAAGCATAACATGTTCCTGATTTTCTTTGGAGTCTTTTGCGAGCCTTATTGCTTCCTCACTATCTTTCAGATCATCGCCGGTTCTTTTATATGTGCCTGCAATAGGAAATATTTTTGCAAATTTATCTTTAATAACTATTTGTGCTTCAGGAGATGAGCCAAATATTCTGAAATTCCCATAGTCGAAATAAAACAAATATGGAGAAGGATTTATTGATCGAAGAGAACGATATACGTTAAAGTCGTCGCCCCTGTATTTTTGAGAAAATTTTCTGGAAAAAACTATCTGGAATACATCTCCCTGCTGACAATGGTGTTTCCCAAGTGTTACAAGTTTTTTGTATTCATCGTCTGTCATATTTGTTTCTTCTTCGCCTGTGGATGAAAAGCGAAATGATGCTACATTCTGACTGTTAATTATACTTTCAATAGTATCAATATCAGATTTTTCTCCTTTCTGTAAATTCTCAATAATGAATAATTCGTTTTTAAAATGATTAATTATTATTAAATATTTATAAAAACTATAATACAGATCGGGGATGTCTGTATGTTTTTTCCCGGGGTCAAATTCTATTGTATCGAAATATTGAACTGCATCATAGTTAGAATAACCAAATAACCCGTTAAAGTTTTTATTTATCTGATCGGCAGGTGTTTTTATGGAATTAATAAACTCAGTTAATAATGACGGAACCATAGCTTTATTTGTCACAGATAGAAGCTCCTGTTTTCCGTTTGAATTATTAATCGTAACTGTCTTATTCTGAAGCTTAAAGTTAAGTATAGGTTGAAGGCATATATAGGAGTAACTGTTTTCCTTTGCCATATAATCTGAACTTTCCAAAAGGAGGCTGTTACAAAATTTATCGCGAAATTTTAAGTAAAGGCTTACAGGTGTTACCGTGTCGGCCAGCATTTTTTTATGTTCAGTTGTAAATTCTATTTTCTTCATGTCCGGGCAAATTACAAAAAAAGGCTTGTCGTGAGTTCGACAAGCCTTTATATTTTATCATATATTATAAGCAAAACTATCTCACTCTTCATGAACAAGAATGTACCACCACCAATATATGTTTTTATTAAAATTCATTTTCTTTATTGAGCTCACAAACATAAATAATAAAATTCAAAATATCCAAACAATTTTATAAAATATATCAAACAGTAAAGCGATTATTCATATTTAAGCGATTCTGCCGGATTCAGAATTGATGCTCTGAATGCGTGAAAACTCACTGTTATAATAGAAATAATTATTGCCAGTGCACTACCAATTAGGAATGGCAGGACACCTATTTCTGTTCTGTATTCAAAATCCTGCAACCATTGTTCCATCACCAGATATGATGGTACAATAGAGATCAGGATAGCTATTCCGACAAGGAAAATAAAACTTTTGGCAATTAACACGATAATCTGTGAATTGGAAGAACCCAATACTTTTCTAACTCCAATTTCCCTGGTACGTTGTTGTGTCACAAAGGCTGAAAGACCTAATAATCCTAAACAAGAAATAAAAATTGTAAGTATTGCAAAGACTGTAAATAATAGTCCTAGTTTCTTTTCAGATGCATATTGACTATCTATCCTTTCTTCCAGATCATAAAAATTAATAGGAGTGCTAACATTAAACTTATTTCTTGCCTCTGTAATATAATTTACAATAGCCAACTGATCATTACCCGAATATTTTACATAAATGTTCGGCATAGGTCGATTTATTAATAACAAAACAAATGGTTCTATCTTATTATGTAAGGACCCGAAATGAAAATCTTTCACCACTCCAATAATTTCCCCATCTTTTTGGTATGTTCCGTCAGCTCCTATAAATGTTCTCATTCTCTTACCAATAGCAGTTTCGTTGGTCAAACCAATACTTTTTACCATTGCTTCATTAACAACAAAGGCCTGTGTTGAATCTGTTGGTATAGTACGGTCGAAATCTCTTCCGGAAACTATATCCATCCCCATAAGGTTTAAATAATCGAAGTCTATAATTGACATACCTAAAGTATGATCAGACATTTCTCCGTTTATCTCCATATTGAATAAAGTCTTGCCCTGATTCGTCGATGTAGGTGTTATGAGGGAAGCTGATACAAACTCAATAGAAGGGTTTTTGAGCAATTCCTCACTGAATGCTTTACGACTGTTTGATATCATACTATCACGGACAGGTAAAATTATTATATTTTTCTGATCAAAACCAAGATCAGTATTTTTGACAAAATTTTGTTGTTTGGTAATTACCAATGTCCCAATTATCATTATTAGAGAAATAGAAAATTGAAACACAACAAGTATTTTCCTTAACCATCCTTTTCTTGATGATCCTGCTGCTGCTTTAAGAACTTTTTGCGGAATAAAAGCGGAAAGATAAAATGCAGGGTAACTACCAGATACAAAGCTTACAATAATTACAATTACTAATATCCCAATAAGTATAGATGGCGATAATATGCTGGAAATGAGTATGCTTTTGTCTGCTAATTGATTAAAAGTATCTAGGAGCAGGAGAATCATAATTATTGAAAAAACAAGAGAAATTATTGTGATTAAAGCTGATTCTCCCAGAAACTGTCTTATCAACGATCCTCTGTGAGCACCAATAACTTTTTTTACACCAACTTCCCGTGCTCTTTTTGAAGAACGGGCAGTGGCCATATTCATATAATTTATACACGCAATAATAATTACAAATATTGCAACGAATGTGAATATTATACTATAACTTTTATTACCTACAGGCTTATCCCATTGCAGGCTTCCATCTCCAAAATGAGTTTCACTTACAGGAGTACTTAAAAGATTATAACTGGCATTTATTCTGGTTCCAAATTCCTCCATATATTTAGAATAGAACTCAGGAAATTTGTTATGAACCTGTTCTATATTAGTATTCTCATTTAATAATATATATGAATATACTTGCATTCCCCAGAATCTTACCGCCGATCTGTCATTAAACTGTGTTACACCACCCGACAATTCAACAAGTGAAACAACAGAAATCATACAATTTAATTTCATATGGGTATTAGCAGGTAAATCTTCAATTACTCCCTTTACTTCAAAATCTCCAAAACCGGTTACTTCTATCATTTTCCCGATAGGATCGTCATCACCAAAATATTTATTAGCCATAGAAGCTGTAATTACCATGGTGTTAGGAATGTTCAGTGAGTTTTCTGGACTGCCATAAATGAATTTATAATCGAATATTTCAAACACCGTAGAATCTACGAACGCCGCACTATCTTCATAAAATACATTCTCTTCATATTTAAAAACTATATCTTCAAGGCCGGCACTAAGAAATCTTACAACTTCTTTTATCTCCGGGATTTCGTCTTTCATAGTAACTGCAAGAGGAAAAGGAGTTAATGCAAATTTATCCTGTTTCCCTGCCATGGTCAGATCAGATTCAAGACGGTATATTCTTTCATATTGAGTGGCATGTTTATCATAGGAAAATTCATCATTAACAAACAACAGAATAAATATTGCTATTGTAATTCCGGATGCTAATCCTATAATATTGATCAGTGAATAAAATTTATCTTTTATAATATTCCTGAAGGCGGTTTTAATATTTTTTTTAAACATATTATTTATTTTTCTAAATTATATTTTTTTTGATTTGATATCATTTTGATATCACAATGATACAACATAAAGTAATCCATGTCAAGAAAAAAATTATTTTTTTTAAGTATTTTTTTATTTTGTTCAATAATTGTATTGGGGTTTATAATTTCCTTACTGTAAAGATTAGTCTCAAAAGTTATAAAAATATTACAAAATTTTATATTTTTTTTTAGTTTATTATAAACAAAAATGCAGAATACGCAATATATCAATCAGTTAACCTTCTTTTTCTTTTGTTGCTTGTTAGCTGTCATCTGTGAGCTGTGAGCCAATTCTCGTTACTCCCTACTGCTTACACCTTAACTATAGTCACTCCAAACTCTAGTTCACTCTAGTCACTTAAAAAAGCTTTGGTACAATTCTTGCTTTGTAACCAACATGTGGAATTTGCGTCAAATATTTAAAGAAGTGTTAATATTATGTTAATGCTGTAACAAATAGCTCATTTATCAGTTATATATAATAGAACCGCTTAATAATTTTTTAATCTGTGAGGATGGCCCTAAAAGTAAAATTAAATAATGTACTGTCAGATCAGAATATGACCATCGATGATTTGGCGAAAAAATGTGGTATTTCAAATATCGATCTGTCAACTCTTCAAATCCTTAAGTTTATTGATCCCCGATTCTTAATGCTCGAAAAAATATGTAAAGAGCTTGATTGTAATCTGGGAGATATTATATGTTTTGATAAGGAAGAGAATGTTAAATGTAATCAGAATATGGTTGTTTAATATTTATAATGTTCTGTATTTGTTCTTTTTAGGTTAAATCCTTCTGCTTGTCCATTCAATTTCACTGTTCATATATTTATTATCTTAATAATTATTAGAATAAACAGCTTTTCAATACTTTTACACTTTATGTAATTGTACCCCCCCGTTATGAGGAAAAGTATTCTGATAATTTTTCATATAGTTTTCTGGCTGGTAATATGGTCATTGAATTTTTCATTTAATTTACTTTCACCAAATCCTCAAACAATATCTAATATACTTATCAGGGCATTTACTTTGCTAATGTACACCATCGATTTTTATATTGTTTATTTAATATTGATCCCGGTCTTTTTTAATAAAAAGAAGTATTTGGAATTTTCAATATATACGCTGATATTCTGTTTGTTATACACACTATTATTTACTTATTTATATTCCATCGTTGGTACTGCTTTTGGATTTAGGGTCCCGGAAAAATTATTCTCACCGGGAATGTTTACCGATTTTTATTACATAGTATTATATATAATTTTAGGAGCTTTTGTACGCTTTTCTGTTGATGGTTTTAAATACCTCAGATTAAAAGCACAGCTTGAAAAACAAAATCTGGCAAGTGAGCTGGCATTATTACGTTCACAGGTTAATCCTCACTTTCTTTTTAATACTCTGAACAATATTCATTCGATGATTCATGGATCTCCCAAAAAAGCTGAAGATTCCATAATTAAACTTTCAGGCATAATGAGGTATATGTTATATGATTCGAATACTGAATTGGTGCCACTTGAAAAAGAAATATCTTTTTTAAAAAGTTATATCTCTCTTTTACAGCTTAGAATAAAAAAAATAAATTTTATTGAAACAAATATCTCTGAAAATTGCGGTAATATAAAGATAGCACCTATGTTACTGGTTCCCTTTGTTGAAAATGCATATAAACATGGAGATAAGTCGGTTGCAATACCAGGAATAAATATAAATTTAAGAATAGAAGGAAAAACCATTTTTTTTGATGTAGAAAATTTCATTTCAGATTCTGAGATAAATGAAAAAGATAGTACCAGTGGAATTGGACTAACAAATATTAAGCGTCGATTAGAACTTATTTATACTGATAAGTATAAGCTAAACATTGAAGATAAGCATAATTCATTTATTGTAAAGCTGGAAATTTCAACGGTATAAAGACAAATAAGATTGATGAAGTAAAATTAAAATACTGATAAGATGAAAATAAAATGTATCGCCATAGATGATGAGCCATGGGCATTGGAACAAATGGAAAGATACATTAGCCAGATTCCTTTTCTTGATCTGATAGCCTCTTTCACCAATGCTATTGAATCGATAGAATTTATAAATACTAATAATGTAGAATTAATATTCCTCGATATCCAGATGGAAGGTTTATCAGGAATAAAATTATTGGAAGTATTGAATAAGCAACCAGGCATTATTTTTACTACAGCATACGATGAATATGCTATTCAGGGATATGACCTTGATGTGATAGATTATTTGCTTAAGCCGATTGCATTCGAACGTTTTCTAAAGGCAGCCAACAAAGCATACGATCATCTGAAAAAATCTACTGACAGTAGATCAGATTTTATTATCAAACAGCAGGACGATGAAGAATATTTTTTCGTTAAAAGCGATAATAAAATTATCAAAATCAAATTCTCCGATATTGTTTTTATCGAGGGGATGAAAGATTATTTGCGAATCCACACCAGAGAAAAGCGTGTAATGACATTGATGAGTTTCAAAAAGATGTCGCAAATACTTCCCGAATCAAAATTCTTCCGCATTCACAAATCCTTTATCATATCAATGGATTATATCGAAAGCATAGAAGCAAACACCGTCATTGTCAATAAACAACCCATTCCCATCGGTAGAAAGTTTAAGCAGGAGTTTCTTCAGATAATAACTGCAAAGGGGATTATTTAAATTAGCCAGGTAGCTGTTAAGCTCATTAGCTCATAAGCAAAAAGTGACGAGTGACAAATGACGAGTGACGAGAAAAAATCAAAAATCAAAATTCATAAATTGGTTAAGTGGTGTATTGGTTAAGTGGTGTATTGGTTAAGAGGTTAAGTAGTTGAGTGGTTGAGTGGGGTGGGGAATCAAACAAATTAGCTACAACGGCCGGCGGTGTGAAATGTTGGAGATTGGGAGATGTTTTTATAACTACCTAAATCACAATGTTTTATTGCCGTGTGTTGGGCGCTGGATATATTTTTTTCTGTCAAAATCTAAAACCATCTATAAGAAGTATTTTCTAATGGATTTTTATCCTTCCAATCTTTATCTTTAAAATTAATCCACCAATCTTTATAAACGTCCCTAACAATTAATATTTCAGTCCCCTTGAGTCCCTTAAACCTTTCACTTTCAATTATAGCAGTATCAATTAAGTATGGGTCAAGTGAACCATATCCAAAATCATTTCTTATTCCTTCAACTGTCCACAGCAAACATTCTCCTAAAATACAATATTCTCTACCAAAAGGGAAAGGTGTCCGAGATGATATAGGATTAAAAGGATAATTAGTAATATGAGATGTGTCTTCCGAGAAATCAATCAGGGATTCAATATGATTTTTTGTAAATTTCGGCATCTGAAGCCATAAATTTCCTCCATTTTCTCCTTTCTCATAACAATTGTATGTTCCATTCTTTATTTGTTTTACAAATTTCTCAACATCAGGATAGGCTATGTCAAATTCATCTTTCTCACAACTAATGCAAAAAAAAGTCAGGATGGTAATAAATAACAACTTTTTCATAATAATCTGTTATTTAATAGATGAAATACACAGTATCATAATTGTACTTCTTTAGCTTGCGCCCACGATTGATTATATATATTAGTGATATTCCTATTTTCTTCTTGTTTTGTCAATTTTTTTTAGACTTATATTTCCATCCACAAAAAAACCAGCCAAACAAACGAACTCCAATATAAAACATTCCTGCCCACATAAATCCTGATTCTTTTAACATAATATAAAATATACGATCAGCCTCCTTGCGAGTTACCGGAGCACATCTTTTGTATTGATACAAAACATCATGAATCATAGAAGCATAATAAGTATAAGGCTTATAATTTCCTTTACCAAACCGTTTGAGTTTTCCATCAAAGATCCCCCATGTAATATGTAAAAAATTCATTTTAGGTGTACATCCATCCCAAAAATAACCTTTATCACGTGAACCTTTAACTGTAATTGTTCCGTTTTCTGAAATATTGAGCCAATTGAAATCACATGTGCGGTTTTGTAATAGATTAGTAGTGTATTTATAATCTTCATGATGGACAAATTTCCAAACCTTTTGTTTTCCTTTTTTTAAACAACCGTTTTCATCATCAAAGTCTGGGGTTACCTTATTTTTCATATTTTATATATTTTTGTAATATCATTTTGAATCCATAATTATCATTGTGTACGATTAAAATGCGTACATAACCCCAACTTGGGCAGCAAAATTTGTAAACTTGATATCACCCGTTATACTCTCTGTAAGTGGAATTTCATTATAGTTGAAATATCGTCCTTTTAACATTAAAGACACACCAAAACTTTTTGTGAAAAAAGTTCGTAGTCCTCCGCCGAAAGAAACAAATTGAGCGGTGTTATCTATATCCCCAACGGATATTACACCTCCGGCACCAATATTGATTATTGGGACCAGTTTAGACGTTGGATTTTTTAATGGAAAAAACAATCCTTCGATTTCAATGAAAAAGGAATTTAAATTAAAGGGATCTTCATTCTTATCAACTTTTATTTCTGCTGGAAAAATTCCGACACTAGCACTAAATCCAAAGTATCCTTTTGATAATTCAAATTGGCCGCTAAAAATTGACTTTGACTTGAATGACCCTGTTTCTCGTAAAATCTGTAATCCTCCAGCACCACTATATGAAGGGTGTGAATATTCCCAGTCATTAGTTACAAGCGGATGTTCAAAATGAAGTAAAATAATTTTATTCCAGGCTGTTTTTGAATAATCTTGTGCATTACAATTTTCAAACGAACTTAGATATAATAAAACAACTACCAATAAAGTCGATAATTTTTTAATAATTGTTTTCATTGCATTAAATTTATTATTGATTCACTCACTCGCATGCCATCTACAGCTGACGAAACAATTCCCCCTGCATACCCGGATCCTTCACCAGCTGGATAGATGCCAATAATATTTGATTGCATACTTTCTTGATTTCTTGTGATGCGAAGTGGAGAAGAAGAGCGAGTTTCAATTCCAGTCAAGATTGCCTCAGGATGTGCAAATCCTTTTATTTTATTATCTAATTTGGGGAGGGCTTCTCTTAGGCTTGTGGTAAAAAACTCTGGCAGACAATCATCTAATGATACCAGTTTAACGCCAGGTTTGTAGCTGGGATTGATACTTTTTATTTTTTCAGATTTTTGTTTTTTTAAGAAATCTCCCACAAGTTGAACCGGGGCATAATAATTACTTCCGCCAAGTTCAAAGGCTTTTCTTTCAAATTTTCTTTGAAATTCTATTCCGGCCAGGGGATGTTCTGAATTAAAATCCTCTGCTACTACATTTACAAGTAAAGCTGAATTTGAATTTTCACTATTTTGAGCATATTCACTCATGCCATTTGTAACAACAACACCTTCTTCCGAAGAAGAGGGCATCACATACCCACCAGGACACATGCAAAATGTGTAGACACTACGATTGTTTTCACTGTGAGCCACAAGTTTGTATTTTGCACTGCCTAATTTTTCATTATCATAAAATTTATCATATTGAGCTTTGTTTATCATCTCTGCTTTATGTTCTATTCGTATACCAATAGAAAATGGTTTTTGTATAATGTCAATGTTTCTTTTTAGAAGCATTTCATAAGTATCACGAGCAGAATGACCAATAGCCAGAACTAGTATATTTGTTTTTATTTCTTCCTTATTATCTAAAATAATAGCAGTTAGTTTATTATTATTAATTATTATATCAGTCAACTTAGTATTATAACGCACTTCGCCACCAAGATCAATAATTTTCTTTCTAAGATTTTTGCTAACATTCCGAATTCTATCTGTGCCAATATGAGGCTGTGCATCAGAGAGGATACTATTTGGTGCGCCAGCTTTTACAAATTCATCAAAAATATATTTTATGCGTGGATTAGTAATAAGAGTATTTAATTTCCCGTCTGAAAAAGTCCCGGCACCACCTTCACCAAATTGTATATTTGAATTTATATTTAATTTTCCTGTTAAAAGAAAAGTTTCGACATCTTTTATACGTGAGTCTATATCTCCACCCCGTTCTATCAGGAGAGGTTTCATGCCGGCTTTTGCCAGAATTAGGGCGGCAAACAAACCACAAGGACCAGTGCCTACTATGATGGGTTTTTTATCGGTTCTACAAATATCTATTTTCGGAATTTCGTATATATATGGCTTCTTAATTTCTATCCTATGAAGTTTGATATTCTTTTTTGCTATTCTGTTTTTTAATACATTGAGTTCTTTATTAATTGACAACTCGATAGAATATACAAAATAGATCATCTGATGTTTTTTCCGAGAATCTATTGCAC
>JBHOTF010000021.1:0-39064 GCA_042584005.1 Bacteroidota bacterium | reverse complement strand
CATTATTTCTACGTATTTTTGTATAATAAGTACTTTTTTAAAAAAATATCATGAAATCAGTATATCCTTCTTTTTGTTTATTTCTTTTAATCGGGTTTATCATAATTTCTGCATCCCTCAATGCTCAAATTACAACTAATAATAAGCCTGATAAAAATATTTTATCCGACACTGCTAATTATCCACATTGGATTGAGATGATGCAAAATCCAAATACTAATTTTTTTGAAACCCAAAAAGCATTTTATAAATATTTTGAAAACAGAGATAAAGGGAAAGGAACAGGATATAAGCAATTCAAACGATGGGAATATAGAATGGAAACCAGAGTTTCTTCTGAAGGTGTAATTCCTGCAGCCGATAATGTGTGGAATAATTTCAAAGAATACCAGACATCACATCCTTTAACACAAAAAAGCACAACAGCATGGACTGAATTAGGCCCAAGAATATTAATTAATAATGGTGGTTACAATGGTTTGGGGCGAATCAATAGTCTTGCCTTTCATCCGGTAAATCAAAATATTATTTTTATTGGTGCTCCTTCCGGAGGATTATGGATAAGCTCAGATGGAGGTGAGAATTGGACAACTCATACAGACGACCTTCCATCATTGGGAGTATCCGACATTCAGATAAATTATAATAACCCTGATACAATGTACATTGGAACTGGCGACAGAGATGGAGGTGCATCATATGGAATGGGAATAATGAAAAGTTATGATGGAGGAATAAACTGGGAGTTTAAAAAAGAAGGATTGGGTAATACTACCATTAACATGATGGTTATGCATAATACTAATCCAAATATTATTACAGCTGCTACCGGATTTGGGATTTATCAAACAGTTGATGCTGCAGAATCATGGTCTTTAAAATCAGTTGCTTCAGATTTTAAGGATATAAAGTATAAGCCCGGAGATATGAATGTAATGTATGCTACCAAAACCGGCGACTTTTACAAATCTGTTGATGGTGGTGAAACATGGTCTGAATCAGGACAAGCAACACTCCCTGATGATGGAAGATTTGTAATTGGAGTAAGCTCTGCTAACGACAGTGTTGTATATGTAGGTGTTGCCAGTAGTCAATTTATCGGACTATATGAATCACGCGATTTTGGTGAAACTTTTACAATGAAGTCTGACTCTCCGAATATTATGGGTTATAGTGTTACAGGAGATGATGACAGGTCACAGAGTTTTTATGACTTCTGTATTGCTGTTGATCCGGATAATGACAGTATTATTCATATTGGAGGTATTAACCTGTGGAGGTCAGATGATGCCGGTGTAACATGGAATTGTAAGGGTCACTGGACAGGTGCAGATGTTGCCTGGGAAATCCACGCAGATCAACATACAATGGCATATTCACCAAGCGATGGAAAACTATATGTTGGAAATGATGGTGGAATATATGTTAGTGCAGATAATGGAGAAAACTGGGCTGAGCTTAGTGATGGACTTGGGATTTCACAGGTGTATAAAATAGGACAAAGTGCGAGTTGGAAAGAAAAGGTTATTAACGGATATCAGGACAATGGCACAATGACATATATAGGTACTCTTCTTGTCCCATGGATGGCCACAGGCGGAGGTGATGGAATGGAATGTGCAATTGATTATTCAAATGCAAACATTTCATACAGCACTGTATATTATGGTTCAATAACCCGATGGCATAGCAATTCCACCGGAGTGAGGGTGGCTGGTGAAGGAGTTAATGGTATTGATGAAACAGGAGCATGGATTACACCATTCTGTCTTCATGAAACAGATCCTAACACTATGTTCGTTGGTTATTATAATATATGGAGGTCATCTAATATTAAGGAAAGCAGGGCATCAGATATAGTATGGGAACAAATCTCAAGAAATCTTGGAACTAATACCCAAACTATCAGGGTAGTTGAACATTCACCGATAAATATAAATATTTTTTATTTCGGACGCAGAGATAATAGCCTTTTCAGAACCGAAAATATTATGGCCGTTTCACCAAAAGAACCGATTTGGGTTAACCTAACCGATAGCCTTCCAAATAATAGCAGGCCAACAGATCTTGAGGCTCACCCTTTTGACGAAAACATACTATATATGACTCAATCAAACCGGGTATATAAATCATATAACAAAGGAAATTCATGGGAAAACATTTCAGGATCATTACCGAATGTCTCAATGAATGATATTGCTTATGACCTGAGCAGTAATGAAGGTATATATGTAGCTTCTGATGCAGGAGTATATTTTAAAAATGGAACTGAAACCGATTGGGTGTTATATGGTAGTGGTTTGCCAACAAATGTAAGTGTTGAAGAAATTGAAATCTATTATGATTCTGATTCCAGAGAGGAAAGCATAATCAGAGTTTGTACATATGGCCGGGGTTTATGGGAAATTCCCCTGGGGCCTTTTAACGGTGTTGTTTCTCCTTATAAACTTATTGGTGAGGCAGGAATTTCTATGGTTGATCTAACATGGGAGAAACCTGTTTACCAGGAAAATATTTTAGGTTTTAATATTTACAGAAATGGAAATTATCTGGATTTTACAACTATAACAGAATATACCGATTTATCAGCAGTAAATGATTCAACCTATACATATTACATTACAACAATTAAAGAAGGCGGCGGTGAATCCGAACCGAGTAATATAATTACAGCAACACCAAAAGGTGCAATTACATTACCGTATTCTGAAGACTTTGAGAATGGTGATGGCGACTGGATCTATTCTAACACTAAGGCTGATTGGCGACTGGGAACAGCTGAAGAATTGAAAATGGAACATATAAACGGGAATCAAACTCATTTTTTTGGCATAAACTCTGCCAATAACAGTCAATCAACTCATGTTACTGATACCTTGATCTCTCCAATTTTTGATCTTTCTCCTTATACTCATATTACACTTTCGTTTTATTATGTTTTAAGAAAATATATGACATTCGACAGATTATTCGTTTTATACAGAACATCAGAAAATTCTATGTGGGAAGAGATTGAGGAATTAGATAAAACTGGTAGCTGGGACAGCTGGGAAAACCATAGTGTTAATCTTCCTTCAGAAGCTATAAGCCCAACAACTCAGATAGCCTTTTATTATGACGACAGTAATGAATTTGCCTGGGGTGCAGGAATAGATAGCGTTCAGCTATATAGAAATACCACAGGCATAGATGAAAATAGTTTTGACAAAGAGATACATGTTTTTCCCAATCCTAATAATGGTGAATTTGAAGTAAGTTTTTCATCAAAAGAATTTTCCGACGTTTTAATATCTGTATTTAATATAGAAGGAAAAATAATATTTGAGAAAAATTACAAACAAATAAATTCTGAATTCAGACATAAATTATCTTTGGCAAATGTGGCAAAAGGTAATTATCAGATAAGAATAATTTGTGGAAATAAAATTGCATACAGGAAAATAACACTACAATAAATTATATTTCAGGATATTATTTTTTCAGTCTTTTTATCTTTTCTGTACAATCTGAAATTTGAGTTTTAAGATTATATATTCTTTTTAAAACCTGTGCAAGTTCATAACCTTCTTTTACAGCTTGTTTGTCGAATTCTTCCATTACTATCCAATAAAACTGTTTTCCACTGAATCTTACCTTAAGCTTTTTGTCAGAATGTTTAATTATTAGATCAACCACTCCATTATCTCTCCCATTTTTATAGGAAACTTCTTCCCACCGATTTTTGCCATCTTCATACTTAATATTATCAGGATTAGATAATCTTATCGTATCACTAACCGCAAGCAGATCCGCATCATACACCCTAATGTATGTATGTGACAACCAGGTGTTTCCGTAATAATTACTCGAAATATAAAACTCGCCATTATCGTTCAAATGAACTTTAAGGAAAATCCTATTAAAAGAATTCCTTGCTGTTTGTCTTTTAAACTCATAGTCGCCCGGGCGATTTTGTGCAGCGGGAATGTAAATAAAATTCTTTTTCAGGGCCTCTACTGAAGAAAGTTGAGAATCCAGTTCCGTTTTTAATTCGCTTAGTTTTGTTTCATTGATCGAAAGTGTGACTAATTCATTTAGCTTACGCGATTCATTCAAAATACTATATTGCTCAGGATATAATATTTCCATAGAATCGAGCATAATTTTGGCAGCTTCGTATTCTGTGTCCCTGATCAGGGCTTTAACGCTTTCTAACTTTTCATCAGCAGCTTTTTCTTCAGAGTCAACACATGATGTTAAACCGGCAAATAAAAAAACTATCAAAAAGAAAACAATATATTTTTGTTTCATTACAGTAGGTATTATTGAAATATAAAAATAAAAGATAATAATCAAAATTAGTAAAATTTTGTTTTATCATTATAACAAGTTATAAAGAAGTCGGTCTAATTAATTAATTATACCTGATTTTGCTTTTTTCCATCAGATTATCAGACTTTGTAACAGGGCTCAGAAGGTAACTATATTTATAATTTTTTACCGGTAATCTGTATTGTTTATTTGGTCTGGCGCCCCAACTATTATCACCGCCTACACCTATCTGCTTGTAATCCAGGTTAAGAGCCACAAGTTTTCTTTTATTAATATTATTCAGATGCATTTGACTGCCGGGATTATCAGGATTAAGATCGTTTATTGTAAAATGATGGGCAGAAACACTAAGATTTGGTTTGCCAACTATCATTAATCCCAAACCGGAAGAATTAGTTAAGGCAAGCCAGCGAACATCAGTTTTATTGCCATTTTCCTGTGGTCGTGTATATGCCACATACTGATCCTCAACCTTTTCTTTATACAAACTTACAAAAGCTGAAGTATTTCTGTCGGAATAATTTTCATGGGGGCCCCTGCCAAACCAGGTGAAGTTATCAAACTCTACAGGCATTTCCATTTTCATTCCAAAGCGTACAAGCTCTGGTATTTCTTTTGTTCCGGGAGAAAATTCACTATCAACAATAATATCTGATGTGCTTAATACTGTATAGGAGATCTGAATTGAAGATTCAACATCAGGAAGGCTGAAATTGGTTATTATTTTGATTTTTTGTTTATCAATTCTTTTTATTTCAATGTTTTCAAGTTTTTTATTATCCCCTGCTTTTCTCCAAACACCAAATCTTCTTCCGATTTTATAACCTTTATCGTTATCTGTTGGAGCACGCCAGAAGTTTGGAACAGGAGCTGATTTTATCAACTCATTGTTTTTATATTTATAGGATATAAACTCACCGGAAAAGTTATCAAAAATTGTACTGAAATCCACTCCTTTAATAATAATTAAGGAATCTGTTTTTTCGAATTGTAATTCTTGTAAAGAAGAAATATCCGTGATTTTTGGCTCATAATAGTCAGGAAATCTTAATTGTTCACTTGCAATTATATGGTCGGTGTCACAATATAACTTTTTTGTTTTCCAGTAAGCCTTAAAGTTTAGAAATATTTCTATTCCCCTTTCCGGCATAATTCGCGGTATTTCCAGATCATATATTTTACTTTCTCCGGGTTTCACATCAAGTTCATTAAGTTCGCCTGCAGCAACCATTTTTGCATCTCCACAAAGTTCCCATTTAATAATTACATCATCCAGATCAATAAAATCAAACATATTTTTTATTTCCACCAGTCCTTTTTTAAGATCAGCAGCCTTGATCTTAATATATTGATAAACTTTTTTTACTTCCCACATTGCAGGTTGAATACTCAAATCAGCATTAATAATTCCATTAACAAGAAAATTACTGTCGGAAGGAGTTCCTAAAGGGCCATAATCACCACCGTAGGCCCAATATTTGTTGCCATTTTTATCAGTTTCTGCTAAGCCCTGATCTATCCAGTCCCAAATAAAACCACCCTGAAGCTGATCATGTTTTTCAAAACTATTCCATAAATCCTGCAGATTTCCTGTACTGTTACCCATAGAGTGTGAATATTCACTTGATATATAGGGCCTGTCTCTTTTTTCTGATGCATATCGTTCCAGACTTCCAACACCAGGATATTGCGGACAAATAATATCTGTATGGGGATTACTCAATGCTCTTTCGTAATGAACAGGCCTGGAAGGGTCATTATTATGTATCCAATCGGAGGTAGCAACAAAATTAACTCCATCTCCTCCTTCATTTCCAAGCGACCAAATAATTATACTTGGATGGTTCTTATCTCTTTCCACCATACGTATAGTTCGATCCAGATGTGCCTTTTCCCAATCAGGACGATTCCCTAAAGTTCTTTCCGGCCTGTATCCCATTCCATGAGATTCAATATTAGCTTCATCACAAACATATATGCCATAAATATCACATAGATAATACCAGTATGGGTCATTCGGATAATGTGATGTCCTGACGGCATTAAGATTAAACTTTTTCATAAGTAAAATCTCTTTTAACATTTGATCTTTTGATATCACATGGCCGGTATATTCATTGTGTTCGTGTCTGTTTACTCCTTTTATCAGAACAGCTTTTCCATTAATTAAGAACTGTCCGTTTTTCACTTCAGATTTTCTGAAACCAACAAAATTTGAAAAAATCTCAATAACATTTCCATTTCCATCTTTCAATTCAATAAGAAGTATATGTAAATAAGGCGTTTCTGCTGTCCATTTATCAGGTTTTGAAATAATTCCTTCTGCAGAAAATTCTGCCACAGCTTTCTTTTTCATTTTTATTTCTTGTGAAGATTTCCAAAGTTCTTCACCATTATTAGCCATCAATGTAGCATCAACAATATATTTTCCTGTTTTTAATTTAGGGTAATAGTTATTTAATTCAATATCCAGTTTAAATATTCCATTCTCATAATTATCATCCAGGTCTGCATGAATAAAATAATCTCTTATATGGACTTTATTTCTTGCAACAAGATAAACATCACGCTCAATGCCCGATATTCTCCAAAAGTCCTGACACTCGAGAAAAGTTCCATCAGACCATCTGTAAACTTCAACTGCCAGAATATTTTCACCATTCTTAATATATTTTGTGATATTAAATTCAGCGGGCAGTTTACTTCCCTGGCTATATCCCACTTTATGCCCATTAATCCACAGGTACATTGCCGATTTAACTGCACCAAAATGAATAAAAACTTCTTTTTCATTCCAGGATTCCGGTATAGTAAAATTCATTCTATACGAACCAACAGGATTATAATCGTGTGGAATATTCGGAGGATCCGGGTCTCTTGTAAATTCATAAGGATGATTTACATATATAGGAATTCCATAACCTTCTATTTCCCAGTTTGAAGGAACAGGAATATTATCCCAGCTACTTACATCATAATCAGGCTTATAGAAATCAGCCGGTCTGTCAGAAGGTTTCCTAACCCAATTGAAACTCCATTCACCGTTCAACAATTTATAATACGGTGATGAAGAGGGTTTTCCTACTATTGCTGATTTTACATCTGAATATGGCATTATTGTGCAATGGGCATCTTCTTTATTTCTCGATATTATCTGATGATTTTCCCAGTCGAATTTATCCTGTGCCCGACTGATAACAACTGATATCAAGAAAAATACAATAATCAATAATCTGGTTTTTCTAAACATGTTTTCTTTTTTTAGTAAGTCAATTGAGTTTAACTGGCATAAAAGAAATTTTTGAGTAATCATCTCTTTCAAACAGTACTCCTATATCACCATTTTTACATTTTGTTAAAGCTGAATAGGCAAAACTGCCATTATAGATAATTTTTTCTAACTCCCAGCTTTTTCCTTCATCATAAGATATTTTTAAACAACCATTCATACGTTTAGAATCGGATGCGGGGTTAGAAAAAACAATTCTTGATTTGTCGCCATTCTCAGGAAAACTATATCGTAATATTGATGCCATGCACATAGGTTCAATAAGGTTAGGGTCGTCAATAAGGCCTGTCCAATTTTCTCCTCCATCTATTGAAATTGCTGTTTTTCTTCTAAGAGCTCCATTAGCAGACCTGCTATTCAACATTACTGACCCGTCCTTAAGCTCAACCATTTGTACTTCGTTTCCCATACCTGGGTCCTGCTCAAAGGCTATTTCACCATAATGCCAGTTTTCTCCCAGGTCATCACTGATAACTGCATATACTTTCCATTTACCATAAGGCCCTTGATTAAAGGGCATTATTAGCCTCCCTTTGTATTCTCCATGTTGAATTTGAATTCCATTTCCCGGGCCTCCTGCAGTGCTTGTAACCCATGTTGGTCTTTTTACCGAAGATGTAATTTCCAGAGGTTCTGACCAGCTTTCACCATCATCATCACTGAAAATTTTAAACGTTCTGCATATTTTTGCCCCATTTAAACCAGGAACAACTTCTCTTTCATGATAGCCATCCGGATAACGTTGATACATTAGAATTATCCTGGCTGTTTCGCCTACAACGACTGCAAGTGGATTACTTAATGTATTATTGCCATCCTGAGCTATCAATTGTAGTTTTCCCCATGTTTTTCCATTATTAGTGCTTCTTTTTAAAACCAGATCATTTTGTGCATGGTCTGACCGGCTTGATCTTCCTTCACAAAATGCCAATAATGTGCCTTTTTTTGAAGTTATTATTGATGGTATACGAAAAGTATCATATCCTTCACTTTTCTCAACAAAAACATCAATATATCCTGGTGTATTCATTGCTTTTCCATCCTGGGCATCAATACCATATGGAAAAAAAAACAGTAAAATAAAAAATAAAAAGATAGATTTTTTCACTTTTTTATGTATTACATATTAATTAATATTTAAAAAATGCACATATAAATGTTGCAGTATAACAATGCTGAAAAAACTTATCCTGATTCTGCCCGAAACTTGTCCCAGGTCAACAACCTGTATGATCTAAAAATCAGGATCATTGCTGCCACCACAACAGGCAAAATAAATAAGGCATTTATATCCAGGTAATTAAGCCCCCAGTGCAAAAAGCCTATAACACCTGCCAATAACATAAAAATTATATTTTTTATCATTCTGCTTCCCGATTCCTGAATAATTCTTTCTTCAGAAAAAGGAAAAGAAAAAATTGTTAAGCGGGATAAAAGTGAAGTAAAAAGAAGAATATTAAAAAAGGCCAATAATAAATCAGGTATTTTCTCTGTTCCCCATATTAATAAAACAATTACTCCAATAACAATATAGAATGGAAAATATAATTTCACCAAAACTGCTTTAAGTCCTCCGGAAAGAATATTTCCCGGACTCTCCACAGGAAATGCTTCATAAATCCATGCTGCCTTGTATTCATCAGAAAACCTGAGGCTTGCTAAAACAGAAAAAATTATAAAAACAGGAAAATATAATAACATATAAAACATTAATTTATTTTGGCCAACCCCTTTAAACAAATCTTCAATATTACCTTCTTTCTGAAAAAGAAACACTAATAAAAAAATAAATACATATCCAAAAGAAGGATAAACTGTTTGTTTAAATTTTCTGTCACGGCTGCTTAGTTTCCATGTAAGAATAAATGCAGTAAATTCTGAAGCATTTCTGGTAAGAATATTTGCATACCAGTATTGTATATTCTGTCTTTTTTCATTTTTTACTTTATGTTTCTTTTTATTGCTCCCCTGATCTATTTGACTTAATCTTTTAGTAAAAGTCGGTGCAAATATTTTTGAGACCATCCAAAGTCCAATAAGTGGAATTATTATGGTACATCCCATAAAAATTAAATTGCCAGGTCCAAAATCCTTATTTGCAAAAGCATCTAATGTGCCCGACATCCATGCAGGTGGCACAAAATAAGTCCACCAGGAAATGTCGAAAGATATATTAGACATATCTATTTTATCGGAAAGACGAGGAAGAAGCTGAAAAGCCCCCATAAAAACAATAGCCATAAAAACCTGGAAATATGCAATTATATCTTTAAGCTTTTCTCCGGAGGTTATTTTCATCAAAACCAGATAAAAAAGATTTGTAAGGAAAATTGTGAAAAGACAGGCAATAATAATACAGATTATAAATACCAGGCCGGTAAGAATTCCATATTTAATAAAAACGATAACAATTGATACTAATGATAAAGACAGGCTAATAATCATTAGGTAAACAGCAATATGAATTATTTTGGCAATGAGAATTGTCCGGCTGTTTACAGGCCTTGGAAGAAGAATTGTATTATCACTTGTGTCGATAAGAATTGTGGTAAACTCAGAGATAAGAGCCACAATGATCATAAACATTAAAGGGATAAAAAAAATATAGCCTAATGTAAATGCTGAGTTTATTGGTGCTATTAATATTCCTATCATAATCCCCATCATGCTATAAATAAATACTTGCATAACAAGAACATTTTTTTTCTTCTTTCCTTTACGTGTAATACCTGATGCTTTTCTGCTGTCCATAGTAAGCTTGGCCCACAAAATAACACGTAACTGTTCATAGTCAACCCCAATTGCAGTTAGTATGCCCCTGAATAAATCAATAAATTTCAATATAAAATTTACCATAATTCTTTATTTTCAAATACATCAACAATTTCTCCGGCACGATCACTATGTCCGCTTGTTCCGGTAAGAATTGTAAATAAATGTTCCAGTGAATCTTTATTAGCTCCTGAATTTAATTCCTCAAAACTACCATCAGCAATTATTCTGCCTTCATTTATAAGAATTATTCTGTCGGATATCTTTTCAACAACATCCATTAAATGTGAGCTGTAAAAGATTGTTTTCCCGTCTTTTGCTAATTGTCCTAACATCTCTTTTACTACTATTACTGAATTGGCATCAAGTCCGGAAAGAGGTTCATCCATAAATATAATATCCGGGTTATGAATAAAGCCTGAAATAATAATTACTTTTTGTTTCATCCCTTTAGAAAAAGTATTCATCCTTTCGTCAGCATTTTCACTTATCTCAAACAATTTCAGTAGTTTCTTCGATTTTTGCTTAATATCTTTATCTGCCATTTTATGAATTTTTCCAACAAAATGCAGATATTCCATTGGGGTTAATACCTCATAAAGTGCAGTACTTTCCGGAATATACCCGATTCTCTTTTTTACTTCCAGGCTGTTTTCCCTGATATCATAACCAAAAACACTTGCCGCACCTTCAAAATCATCAAGCATACCACATAAAATTTTAACCGTTGTAGTTTTGCCTGCCCCGTTAGGCCCGATATACCCGATTATCTGGCCTGGAAAAATTTCCATGTTAATATTATATAGTACTTGTTTGATATTATTTCCTGATCCAAAACTTTTACAAAGCTCTGTAATGGTAATAACAGGTTTATTATTGTTCTCCATATCACAATAAATTATTATATGTAAAAATAATATAATTAATCAGAGAACTTACTTTAAATAGTGCCTGTAATTTGGAGTGAGCTAAGGTTTGAATAAGGTTACAGTTGCCAAAAAATGCTCACAGTTGACGGCTCGCGGCTCACAAAACAGCACGGTAGCTCATGTGCTCATAACTCATATGCTCGAAATTTGAAACAGACAACTGACAACAACCAGGTAAGAAATAAAATATTTTTCATTAATTAGCGTTTATTTCAGAAAACCCTGACATGAATATAAAATCTTTTTTCTCTATATATAAGAAGCTTTTTCTTTTTTTGCTAGTAATTCCAGTTACTTGTTTTTCACAAAACAATTACATAAAAAATCCTCATGTTGAAATTAATAATACTGATGACAATGAATTTTATTACTTCACTTATACATTTAAGGATCAATGGGATATTAGCCGAAACTTTAATTTTAAATTTCCCAAAGATTATACAAACAGGAAAATACATAAATTTGGAATTCCGGAGACTTTAGCCCAGCCTTTTACGCCTTCAGAGAAGGCTATTAATATAAGAAAGGAAATTGCAAAAGATGGTTTATTCAGAATAAACAAAAACACTATTGAGATTGATAAAAGCGCTATAGTAAGTTTTTATGCAAAAGATTACGGAAGGCCAATCGCAAATTTCATAAAAGAGATTCTGGAAGAAAAGGGGGCAGACACCAGGCTGCAAAGAATTGAAATGGCAATGAAATTTGTTCAGGATATACCCTATGGAATTCCAAACTGGGAGAAAAATGGTAATTATTATGGTGGTATAAGTACTCCACCGGAAATTTTGATTTTTGGTTATGGAGATTGCGACTCAAAAGCATTTCTATTTGCCTGTATTTTATCATATCTTATTGATGCCGGTGATATTGTTTTCGTTCAACAAGACCAGCATTTATTAACAGCTGTAAAAATTAATTCTGTTAATGAGATGAGTTATATACCTATTAATGGAGATAATTATGCTATTGCTGAAACATCAGGCCCAGCCAGGTTTAATTTTGGGGAGATTGAACAAATCGAAAAAAATGAAATTATTGCTGAGAAACTTGTATTTCATAAAGATATAGACAGGCTTTCATCGCAACCAAGCTCAAATAATCCTATAAAACTCAGTTCGAAAATTGTTGTTCAAAAAAGGAGTTTTTACAAACTATTTTTTCGTAATGATTATGATGAAGAAATAGTGATTCTTATGCATTTTCAGGATATTGATGGAAATTGGGTAACTGAAGGATGGTATAAAATAAAATCAGGGGAAACTATACATATTGCCAGTTCACGAAATAAAACTTTTTATTATTTTGCCCGATGTCAGGATGGAGAATGGGCAGGTGAATCATTTAGAGAATTTGAAGGCAAGACATATGGCTTCAATAAAATAAAAAATCCTCAAAGTTCTTTTGCAGATCTGATATATGTTTTAACAGGAAATCAGTAATACCAGCCTTAATCTTTAATACACCTGACAGAGAAACCGTAAGATTTTGAATAATAATTATGGTCCAATTCAATCTGCCTGTAATAAACATATCTGGCCCATGCATTATTGACATCTTCTAATGTTGAAGTCCAGAAATAAGCATACCTGCCATAAAAGTCAAAATAACCATCAGAAAACCTATAACCACCAGGTAAAGCAGTAAAAGTGCTAGAATTAGTAGCGCCTTTATTTGGTGGTTGCCAATTGTTTGTTCCTTCTTCTTTCATTTTTGCACCGGCTACTTCCCACCCACCAAGAAAATTTGCCAGAATAAACCAATCATTTTCTGAAGGTAAATGCCATCCTTTGGGACAAGCATTTTGTGCAGCCTCCCAATTATACAATCGCCCCAATTTATCGCAATAACCAGTGTTGTCTGTAAAACACCAGCTTATATCATCAATGATAAAATTCATATTTTCTGCTGTCCACCACTGATTACCAAGCAAAATTGCTTTATATATTTTACCATCTCTTTCATCTGTTACATTTTCTGTTTGTATTATTACATCTTCAGTACTGAACCTCCAGAGGGGACTCTCAGAAGAATTATTTTTTTCATCAATAGCGATAATTTTCCAATAATATTGGAGTCCTTTTTCAAGTTCCGGAGTATTGTAAAATCCAAGAGTATTATTATCATCAACCAGTTCAGGGAAAGAATCAATACCTAAATAAACTTCATACCTGAGAATATCATTATCAGGATCAGAACAAACCCAGCTAAAAGTAAGGTATTCTGCAAGGTCAACAGCTCCATCTGCAGGGTATGGATTTGAAGGAACAGAAGGTGGAGAGTCTGTCTTTTTGCAAGCATTCAATAAAAAAAACAATAACAATATTATAATCAGTCCTGGTTGATTTATCCTTTTCATAAATTTTAAAATAATTCTAAGAATACATCATATTATGGTTCATGATTCAATTATCTATTTTCTTAAAATCCTTATTAACAAAAGGAAGTTTGGCATTTGTATCAAGAAGCCAGTTATCGAGTTTATTTTTTAGCTCATTTACTTTATCAGGCATATTTTCCACAATATTTGTTGTTTCCCTGAAATCATTTTTAATATTATAAAGTTCGTAAACTTCGTCTTCCCATAATTTTATCAATTTATAATCACCTGATCGAATTATACTAAAAGGTTTAACTCTATCTCCCCACCAATAATGTGGAAAATGCCAGAACAGATCTGTTCTAGGAAGTTTATCCTTTTGCCTTAATAATCCACCTAAATCTAATCCGTCTATTGCTCTATCAGTGGGAATATTTACTCCAGCAGCGGCACAAAATGTAGGAAGAAAATCTATACTCGATACTGGTTCATTACATTCGGTTCCCTGTTTGACAACTCCCGGCCAGCTTATAATCATTGGAACTCTTATTCCTCCTTCATAGGGATAACCTTTCCCCATTCTAAGTGGATCGCAAGCCCCTTGATATGATAATTGAGAACCCCCATTATCTGAAAAAAATACAATCATGGTATTATCCGTCAGATTAAGCTCTTCAAGGGCTTCAATAATTTTTCCTACAGCATCATCCACACTTTTAACCATAGCCGCATAAACATATTCCTCTTTATACCTGGCATCAATTTCTTTTTTAAGTTCACTAATTTTATTATCCTTTGCCTGTAATGGCCTGTGAACACCATAATGCCATAAATTAAGATAAAAGAGCTGGTTTTTATTCTCTTTAATAAACCTGACGGCCTCATCAGCTTCCCTATCGGTAAGATATTCACCTTCTTCTCTTGGTGGCATCGATTCAATAGAGGCATTTCCCCTGATATAAGGATCAAAATATGAAGGAGGGCTTCCGAAATCTTTCCCGCCAATATTTATATCAAATCCTTGTTTTTCAGGAAACCAGGGGGCAGGCCCCAGGTGCCATTTACCAATATGGGCAGATGTATAACCGGCTTTTTTAAGCAATTCAGGAATAGTTATTTCATCACTTTCCATCCAAAGGGCATTTTCAGGACAAGAAAGTTTCCAATTTGGGCGAGTCAAATATCCGGAAGGGTTCTTCATATTTTCAGATATTTCTATGCCCTGAAACCCATTTCTCATCCAATCTGTAATTCCTAATCTGGCCGGAACCCTGCCAGTCATAATTGAGGCTCTTGTTGGAGAACTAACTGCTGCTGCTGCATAAGCCTGATTAAAGATCATTCCCCTGGAAGCTAGATTATCAATATTTGGTGTTTTCCAGGGGCTACCGTTATATGCCACATCAGGCCAACCAAGATCATCAACACATATCATGATGATATTAGGTGGTTCAACATTTTTATTTTGGCAGGAAGAAACAAGAAATCCTACCGATGCTGTATAGAGGCCAATTTTTCGAACAGAAATATTCATTTCATCTTAATTTTTCTTTAATAGTTTTTTTGTTAATTGGTCAGAATCACCCACAATTTCTCTTTGTTTAATCAGTTCGGCTTTTAATTTCTTAACTACGTCGTTGTAATCAGGATTATCAATTACATTATTTAATTCATTTGGATCTTTATCCATATCAAACAACTCCCATGCATCAATATCGTCATAAAAATGAATAAGCTTATATTTTTGAGTACGAAGTCCGTAATGTCGTCTTACTTTATGTGGTTGGGGATATTCATAATAGTGATAATACATAGAATTTCTCCAGTTTTTAGGAGTTTTTGCTTTTAAAACAGGTCTCATAGATCTTCCCTGAATACTATCAGGAATTTCAAAATTGGCATAATCAAGAAATGTGGCTGCAAAATCAAGGTTTAATACTATATCATTTGATACACTACCTGCCGGAATTTCTTTAGGGTATCTAACAATAAGTGGCATTCGCAGGCTTTCTTCATACATAAAACGTTTATCAAACCAACCATGTTCTCCAAGGTAAAAGCCCTGGTCGGAGGTATAAACAATAATTGTATTTTCAGCTAATCCATTCTCCTCAAGATATTTCATCACCCTACCAACATTATCATCAACCGATTGAATACACCTGAGATAATCTTTTATGTAACGTTGATATTTCCATCTAAGCAAATCGTCACCTTCCAAATTAGCCTCCTTAAATGCCTTATTCTTTGGCTCATAAGCATCATCCCAGGCTTTTCTTTGTTCAGCAGTCATCTGATTAAGTTTATTATAATAGCTTCTGTCAATTCCTTTTAGATTGACTGTATCTTCAGGAAAAATTTTCAAATCCCAGGAATCGTACATATGCCTGTCGATAGTCATTTCCTGGTCGTGAGCAGCGAGCGATCTTGTTGAATAATCATCATAAAATGTCTCAGGCAAAGGCATATCAACATCATCAAATAAGTGCAAATATTTTTCTTCAGGCAACCAGTTCCTGTGAGGTGCCTTATTATGAATCATTAAACAAAAGGGTTTATCTTCATTTCTTTTATCCAGCCATTCTATTGCAAAATCAGTAATAATATTTGTCACATAACCTGTGTGCTTTTTTCTTCCTTCCTTTTCTATCATTACAGGATTATAATAATCGCCTTGCCCGGGAAGAATATTCCAGTAATCAAATCCTGTAGGAGTAGATTGCAAATGCCACTTCCCTATTATTGCTGTTTGATAACCTGCTTTTTGAAGAAGCTTTGGAAAAGTTGTTTGTGTACCATCAAATGAACGTGCATTATCAATATGGCCGTTAATATGACTATATTTTCCGGTAAGTACTACAGCACGGCAGGGAGCAGAAATTGAATTTGTACAAAAACTATTATTAAATATCATTCCCTGGCTGGCCAGTTTGTCAATATTTGGAGTATTGTTTCTGTTACTGCCATATGCAGAGATTGCCTGAAAAGCATGATCATCCGACATTATATAAATAATATTTGGCCTGTCGGCATCCTTATCTTTCTGACATGCAGGGAGCAGCATACCAGCGGCTGCGGCTCCTAATCCGATTTTTCTAATAAGATTTTTCTGGTTCATATCTATATAATTTAAATTTCAATTACTGCTTTAATATTTATCAATTAAAATTGACCATTATCGGTTTGCTTTGATTTTTCTTTTTTGCACTGAGTCCGGTATATGTATTAAAGTTTTCTGTTCCCGGCTCTCCAATTTTTATTGAATACAAACCATTTTCATAAACCTTAGGTATAAAGCTGTTGCCTTTTATTCGTAAGGTATAAATAATTTCTTTTGTTGATTCATTTATTATTTGAATAACAGGATCTTCCATCCCTTCCACCTTTATTTCAGGAAGAAATGCTTTAGCTTTTTTATCATAATTTTCAAGCTGATTAAATTTTACCGGCCAGCCAAAATATGGTTTTCCGCCGGCAACAGGATCTGACCATATTGGCCAGTTTTCAAAAATAATATCCCTTGTATTTCTATTGATTTTTGCAATACCATAACCTGCAGCAAGCTCATATAATCTTGATGGTTTTCTTTCAGTGAGAGCAGGATTTGAAACCGCATGAACAGTCATTTTATTACCAAAACCATCTTCAAATTCGCCTGTATATTTTGGAGAATTTGCTTTTCTGTTTTTTCCCGCTTCGGGAGGGAACCATCTTCTTGGAAAAAAATTCGCAACAGATGGGACACACAATGCAAAAGAAGCATCATTATATTCCTCTATTCCATAATGAATAGTTGAACCCAGATGTTGATCACCTGCGATATGTATAGCAAAAGCTTTTCTTAGTGTTTTTAATGCCCTGTTTCTTCCACTTTGTGGCCAGCCGTTTGAATCCATATCTGAGACCTTTTTGTCATTTTGGGCATATTCTCCTTCAGGTAAAATTCTCAGTCTTGGAACAACAGCATCTGTAAGTTCTTCTGCCGGAAGAGTTGCCACATTACAAAAAATTGTCTGGGATAAGAGTACTTTCATCCAGGTATTATTTGTCCAGTCGGCTGCCCAATTCTCAAGAAAATTAAGTTGTCTGTCGCCAAGCAATTTTGCCTCAATTACATCGGCATCCCTTTTAGCATTAAACTTTGGATTTAACGGCCATCCATTATAAACATTTGCTTTAGGAATCAGAGCTTTAGGGGCAGATTTAAATTTTCTATCTTCAACTATTCCAAAGCTTATACCGCCATAATTCATATCACAATAATATACCCCTATTCCCTGTTCAATTGGGGTTGGATCGTAAGGATCAGGTAAATGGCTTGTTTGTGTCCTCTCAACCATTTTAACAAATTCGGGCGACATTTTATAACCACCTGCGTCCTGGGCATTTGCCCCTGCAAGACCTTCAGGAGTGGCTTTTCCACCGGCTCCCCACAGATTTCCATGGTAAACATCATGATCATCAGGGATAGTAACAGCAGGAATATCATCAGTTAGGTCACGAAAAGCCCAGCACCATAAATACCATTTATAGAGGTAGTCTTTCATTCCATTAATCCTATCAGCACCAGTAGGACTTGCTCCTTCATAAACCTGATCACCACTAAAAAAAAGAACATCCGGTTTATGTGAAGTCACATGTTTAATAATAAGCTCATGTGGGAACCACACATTTTCATTCCATAGAAATTCTCCTGCATCTACACCTGCCCATTTTCCTTTCGGTTTTGCCACATTATGATTACCTGTAAAGGCTGCCACAATTATATTTTCTTTTTCCACAGGGTCGTGTCTTATTCTTCCATATCGATAATATATCTTCTCATTTTCAGCCTTATATGTAAGTTTATAAGAAATTCTATAAGGAATATCTTTTGAAGAATCCCAGTCTTCAATTCTAAAAGCAGCAGTATATCCGGGCTCAATAATATTAGTTGATGCCATGCTTGACCATTCTTTTTCTTTTTGAATTTGAAATTCAACTGTTTTATTATCTTCATGCCCAAGAGGCATCATCTGTGCAGTTAATTTTAATATTCCTTTGCTTAAAGAATATTGTGTGCTAAGGATGGGCCCGCAGTTTCTATCCTCAAAAATATCAAGTTTGCTTCCTTCCACTTCCCAGTTTCTGAACCAGAATCTTGCTGTATTTTCACCACTTCCCGGATGTGATACGAGGGCAATATTTCCGGCACAAAGTTCAGTTGAAATTTTATCTGTTGTTATTGCAGCAATATTATCACCGCTAACAATATCAATAGCTTTTACCTCAATAATATTATTTCCATTAACATAATTAATATTAAGTTCAAGTTTTACATTCCATGGAATAGTTACATTATTTTCCGATACACAAATTATTTTATCCATGGTATTAAAATCCCGAATAAATAGCTGTCCTTCCCCATTTATTCCTGCAAAATAACCTGCTCCTTCACCATAACTATGATGAATAAGTGCAGCTGCTCTGTAATCAATTGATTCTCCTGATCCGAAAAGAAATCCTGTAGCCGCATCGGGAGCAATATCTTCATTATCAGCTATCAGGCCTGTTTCAACAAGCATATTTAATTTTCCGGGAGTTATATTCACTTTTCGTGTAAGTAAATGAACTGTCCTCATTGGTTTATTTTGAGCATCCTGAATACAAACCAGTCTGCCATCCTTTACTTCCCAATCCTGGAGGCGGTTAGCCCAATAATCCGGACCCACCCAATCAGAATTATAAGTATTTATCCACTTACTTTCAAAATTGTTTTTTGAATTTCTTGTACATGCGGAGATAATCCATAATAATATAATACAAGCTATTACTGCTGCAAATGGTAATTTTCTTTTCATAAGGAATTAGATTAATTATTCAATAACTATTTCATCCACAAAAAGCCATGCACTTTCTCCTTTTCCGACATGCCAATCAGGACAAATCGCAATATTTAAGGCATTTATTTTCACAAATCTGACTTTTACATCCTGAATCTGGTAAGAAAAATTCTGGAGCCCGACAATAGATTGGTTGTCAGGATTATCGTTTATCATTGTAGTTATTGTTTCAAAATTTTTCCCATCAACAGAAATGGATATTTCAACTGAAGATGGAGGAAAAATCCATTTATTAATGTTTTGCAAAAATGACACGGATACTTTTTTTATTTGCTGAACATATTCAAGATCAATTGTGGCTTCCATATTATTGCCTTTAAAACCAAGCCATTTATTATCACGGAAATTCAGTGGTGCAGAAATACCGTCAACAAGAGTTTTTTCACCAATTCCCGGATATGAATAATGGTAAGGAGAATTTAAAACGATTGTTTTTCCAACAGCTTTATGGAAATTAAGATCTACTTCATCAATGGTTCCCCATAATTTACCATTTCTGTATGCTGCAGCTTTGACAATACGACTTTCTTGTAATAAAAATATATTATTGTATGTTCTCGAATCATGATCAGGATAATCGCCATTTATTGAATAATGAATTTCAGCATCTTTTTTTCCTGAAGTAATACCAATAAGAAACCCACCGGCATTTTCATCAAATCGGGGAATAATAGAAACCGGTAATCCTTCAGGCCCATATTCTACACCCAGGAAATCAAGTTTTTCATAATGTTTTCTTACTCTTTGATGAAATCTCATAAAATCGCGTGATTCGGCTTTTGTCCATAATACTTCGGATATTGCCAGTAATCGGGGAAAAACCATAGAATCAACCTTATGTTGAGGTGTTTTTTCTGTCCACATATTACATTCGCCTCCCAAAATATGTTTACTCTGTTCTTTTGTTAATTCACCGGGAATAGGATTAAAGGAATAAAATAATTGAAGGTCAAACACCAATGGAGAATAATCGAGATATGTGTGGCTCATTGGGGAACATATCACATCATGTCCTGAAAGCACTGAAGTTCTTGCCTTTTCAAGGTTCCACCAAGCCTGGACTGTTGCATTTGGAGCCAGGCCTCCCTGAAGAATTTCATCCCAACCAATAATTTTTCTGCCTTTTGAATTAACAAATTTTTCAATTCTCTTAATAAAATATGATTGAAGTTCTTCTTCATTCTTCAAATTTTCGTTTAGCATTCTTGACTGGCAATCAGGGCAAACTTTCCAATATTTTTTATCACATTCATCACCGCCAATATGAATATATTCTGATGGGAAAAGGTTTATCACTTCTTCAAGAACATCCTCAAGAAAATCAAAGGTTTTTTCTTTTCCAGCACAAAAAACATTTATATCGGTATCTGAAAAGGGCCCACCCGGGTTAACTCTGGAAGGGCCACCTGTACAAGATAACTCCGGATAAGATGCCATTGCAGCGAGTGAGTGACCGGGAATATCTATTTCAGGAATTATTGTTACATATTTTGAATTAGCATATTCAACAATTTCTTTTATATCCTCCTGAGTATAAAATCCTCCGTATGTAGCCTCTTCATTTTTTTTCTGAGGTTCACGTTTTCCCCATTGAATTTTTTCTCTGTCAACTCTCCAGGCACCAATCTCTGTAAGTTTGGGATATTTTTTTATTTCAATTCTCCATCCATGATCATCTGTGAGATGCAAATGAAATTTATTCATCTTATGATATGCAAGAAGATCAATATATCTCTTTATAAATTCTTTATCCATGAAATGCCTGGAACAATCAAGCAACATTCCTCTCCATTCGAAAACAGGCTCATCAACAATTTTTAAACAAGGAATAATCCAGTTTATTTTTGCCTTAACATCAGAGGATTCAAACTCCGGAGGTAATAATTGTCTTAATGACTGAACAGCATAAAACACTCCCGGATAACCAGCGGCTGTAATACTTATGTTTTTCTTATCAATCATTAATGAGTATGCTTCTGATCTCTTATCAGCATCATTCTGAAGTATTAAGCTTATAGTATTTTTTTGATTTGATAATGTTATATCCTGAACTTCTATATTAAAACCGGTTGATTTATTTATTTGTTCAGCAAAGTATTTCCCAATTTTTACAAGATCAGGATCACTAATATTTGTAAGAATTTTTGTTTTCCCGTTAATTCTGAAATTCCCTTTAAGTGATTCAGAATAATTTGGTTTCGGAATTATACTAAGCTCATTATTATTAAGTCTAATATTACATGAAAAAATTATTACAGGAATAAGAAATAAATAAATGATTATTCGTTTCATAATATTACCAAACAATACTATTAGTTTTTACAAAAAGTAAAGATAATCAATTGTCAGGCATATTTCCTGACAATATTCTGCATTTCTACAAATTGTTCTTCCATGCTTAGAAGTAATTTGAACTGTGCTTTGGCTCTTTGTAGATTATGGTGTTCATGATGAATTTTGAAATAATTATCTCCATCAATGTAATCTGTTAAAAATCTGAGGCCAATTATAAATGGAAACAATTTACCTGCAAATGCAAGATTTTCCTTTTCACATTGATTCAGAAAAAAATTTGTCTCTTCGAGAAAACCTTTTGTGTATGCTTCAAAAAGATTGATATCCATATTTACTTTCGACAGATCCTTCTCATCTTCAGCTCCTGTATTTGTGGATGTTCTGATAGAGTCGCCAAAATCATAATGTACATAACCGGGCATAACAGTATCCAGGTCTATTACACACAATTTTTTATCATTTTCATCAAGCAGTACATTATTAAATTTTGTATCATTATGGGTAATCCTTAAAGGAATTTTTCCTTCCCTGCCAAGGTGAAGAATTCTTTTCATTTCCTCAGCTCTTTCTTTAACAAAAGTAAGCTCTTCTTTAACCAACTTTGCCCGATTTACAGAATTCTTTTCTAATATTTCAAAAAATGTATTCAGCCTTACAGATATATCATGAAAATCAGGTATTGTTTCATGTAAAGGTTCCCCGGGAAGATCAGCAATCATTGCCTGGTATTTTCCAAAGGCTTTTCCTCCTTCATATGCTTTCTCAGGACTATCAACAATATCGTAACTTCTGTTATTGGAAATGAATATATATGTACGCCAGAAATTTCCATTTTCATCCTTATAATAATCTTTTCCATCATCAGTAGGGATAAGAGTAAGCCCTTCTCTATCAGGATCTGATCCGGGAATCTCAATAAGTTTCTTTCTAATATGCCTGGTTACCCGGCCTATATTATCCATAAGTGCCGGTACATTTTTGAATATATTATGATTTATTCTTTGTAAAATATAATCCGGCACATTTTCTTCTTTAGTTTTTACTAAAAAAGTATCATTAATATGTCCTGAACCGTATGCTTCGCCACTTTCAAAAGTTCCCCTGATGCAAAAATTTTTCATCAGTTTATTTAAATTGTAATTCATTTTTTGTTTTTTATCTCCGGTTTAACTCAGTGGACTTTTTTACGGTATTGAATTGTATTCTCTATCAATTACTGATTAAATTCTGTATTAAAGAGAGGCCAGTTTATATCACTTTTATGCGCTTCTTTAAATAAAATCTTCATCTCTGAAATTAGCTCCGGATATTGAGAAGCAATATTAGTGTTTTCTCCCGGATCATTATCCAGGTTATATAATTCTATTGGCACATAATAGTTATTCTTCATCTTTAATTTTACTGCCTTCCATTTTCCTTTTCTTATTGCCTGTTTATTTCCCTGCTCATGAAATTCCCAATAGAGATAATCGTGTTGCTTTTGTTTTTTACCTAACAATTCAGGCAAATATGAAATCCCGTCAATACCGGCAGGCGCTTCAATACCACCTAATTCACAGGCTGTTGGCATAAAATCCCAAAAGGCAGATATATGATTACTTGTGATACCGGCCTCAATAACTCCAGGCCATCTCACAATCATTGGAACACGGATTCCACCTTCATATAATGCTCTTTTTATACCTCTTAATCCGGCTGTACTTTCAAAAAAATCAGGATCGTTTCCTCCTTCCTGATGAGGACCATTATCACTGGTAAATATTACTATTGTATTTTCATCAATACCTAATTCTTTAAGTAAATCAAAGATTTTTCCTATATCCCTATCCAGCCTGGTAACCATGCCTGCATATGCTGCTTTTGGTTTAGTCTGAGAAGAATAATGACTGCCTATATATTCTTTTTCCGGAAAATCAGAATATTCTTTCATTGATTCCTCAGGAACCAGTAGTTCGGCATGAGGAATAGTAAATGGCAGGTAAAGAAAGAAGGGATTATCTTTATTATCTTTAATAAAATTCAGGGTTTGTTCTGCTAAAAGGTCATGAGTAAAAGTAGATCTCTTGCCATCTTTATTTTCAGGAAGCAGAATCCTCTCATTATTTTTCCACAAATAATCAGGGTAATAAAAGTGGGCATGACGCTGACAATTATATCCATAGAAAAAATCAAAACCTGAATTATTGGGATCACTAACCGATCCTGGTGCTCCAAGTCCCCATTTCCCAATTAGCCCTGTTTTATAACCTGATTGCTGCAATAAGCGGGCAACTGTAACTGTGTTTTGAGGCATTGGAAACTGGCCTTCTGGTTGTACTGCCTTATTTCCTCTTACAACTGCATGGCCGGAATGCAAACCTGTCATTAAACAACATCTGGAAGGCGCAGACACAGTCGACCCAGAATAATGTTGAGTAAATAGTATTCCTTCACCAGCCATTTTATCAAGGAATGGAGTTCTGATTTTTTGTTGCCCATAGCAACCAAGATCCCCATATCCCAGATCATCGGCCATAATATAAATTATATTAGGGCTTTCAGGTATATCATTTTTTTTTGTTTTATCACCTCCGGAACATGCGCTCACAGACACCGCCAATGCACCAAAACCAAAAGATTTTAACAAATCATATTTTTTATTCATCCGATTTATTTTTTATTTCCAGTAAAATTTCGAACAATAATTTGCTTAAATTTAATAATAAGAATCAAGCTGCCAAGAATATCTTTTTTGTTTTCTTAATAAAAAAAATTCATATATTGTAAAATTAAATTTTAAGCCTATTTAGTAACCTTTTCCTACATAATGCCTGATTCCAAAAAGTGTATTTTCCGGGTTTTATTATTTGCATTAATTTTCTCATCAGGTTTTGCATTCGGGCAGGATAAAGTAGTAATTCTAAAAAGTGATAAGTCAATAATATTCGATGGAATGCCTTTTGAAGAAATCTGGGAAGATATTGATCCTTTTCCAATGGTGACGATTCAGCCAAACTTTGGTGCTCAACCATCTGAAAAAACAGAGATACGTATTTTTTATAACGAAGATTTTATATATGTTTCAGGCCGTTTGTACGACAAGGAACCGTCAAAAATTCTATCTGCAACGAAAAAAAGAGATGAATTGGGCCCCAACTCTGATTTATTTGGCATTGTTCTGGACACATTCAATGATAATGAAAATGCTCTTTCTTTTTCCACTACTCCTATTGGATTGAGATCGGATATGACGATTTTTAATGATGCCAATGCTAATAACCAAAGCATGCCTATCAATCAAAGCTGGAATGCTTTTTGGGATGTAAAGACTGTAGTTAATGAAGAAGGATGGTTTGCAGAAATGAGGATACCTGTCAGTAGTCTTCGTTTTCAGGATGAGGATGGCAAAGTCACTATGGGAATAATTGTATGGCGGTGGTTGCCTCACAAAAATGAATCTATGGTATTTCCTCCTATTCATCCTAAACATGGTGATTGGGCTATGATGAAACCTTCCAAAGCCCAGGATGTCGAATTTCATGATCTAAAATCAAAAAAACCTTTATATATAGCTCCATATCTATTAACCGGTTTTACAGAGTCGAATATATTGAATGAAGAAGAAACAGAATATCTTTATGAAAAAAAACTCCCTTTCGAGGGAGGTCTTGATGTTAAATATGGATTAAGCAGTAACCTTACTCTTGATGTAACGGTAAATACTGATTTTGCACAGGTTGAAGCTGACGATCAAATGGTAAACCTCTCACGTTTTTCATTGTTTTTCCCTGAAAAACGTTTATTCTTTCAGGAAAGATCAAGCATTTTTAATTTCTCAATTGGTGGCTCCAACAATTTATTTTATAGTCGTAGAATAGGAATTTACGAAGGAGAGCTGGTAAGAATTTATGGAGGAGTAAGATTGACAGGAAAAGTAGGTGCCTGGGATCTGGGCTTTTTAGATATGCAAACTGCTTCATTTGAGGATCAGCCAACAGAAAATTTCGGTGTACTGAGAATGCGGCGCCAGATTATTAATGAGAATTCTTATATAGGAGCTATGATAACTTCAAGAGTTGGATGGGATGGTTCATATAATTATGCTTATGGAATAGATGGTATTTTTAAACTTTTTGGAGAAGATTATCTGGATGTTAAATTGGCCCAGACATTTGAAAATGATTTTGAAAATGATCCCTTCTCACTTGATCCATCAAGGTTTAGACTTAACTGGCAAAGAAGATCGCAGCAAGGATTCGGTTACGATCTCTCATATTCAAGATCAGGAAAGAATTTTAACCCCGGCATAGGTTTTGAAATTCGTGATGATTATGAATGTCTGATGGGCCAGCTTCAATATGGATGGCTTCCCGGAGAAAATTCAAAATTATTTAGTCATAAATTCTTTATACAGGCCATGCAATTTAATAGTGTTATTGATGGATCGCTTGAATCCCTGTCGACAGGGCCGGGATGGAATTTTCAAACAAAAAATGTGCTCACCGGAAATTTTTCTTTTAATTATATGATTGAAGATGTAAGAGAAGAATTTTCCTTTTCTGATGATGCTGAAATTCCTGTAGGGCGATATGAGTTTTTTGGATTTAATGGAATGTTAATGTCTCCTATGACAAAAAAATTCTATACTACTATTAATATCGAAGGAGGACAATTTTATGACGGTTCACGTCTTTCTGTTTCAATAACACCTGTATGGAATGTTTCTTCCAGCTTTGAACTAAGTGGGATGTACCAATATAACAAGCTGGATTTCACCGATAGAAATCAGGAATATACTGCTCATATAGGGCGTTTTAAAATGGTATATATGCTTAACACAAAATTATCAGCAAGTGCATTTATTCAGTATAATAGTGGAATCGATGCAGTAATTGCAAATTTCAGGTTAAGATATAATCCCAGAGAAGGAAATGATTTTTATTTAGTATACAACCAAGGCCAAAATTCAAATCTCTATCGCGAAAGGCCTTTCCTCCCAAGATTGGAGAGCAGGACAATAATGTTAAAATATACTTACACTTTTAATTTATAAATTACCGCGGCGAATATTAATTTTCATTGCCCCTTCAATATTTTTATCTGAAATAAGAATAAGGTAACCTCCTCCGCCTGCACCCGACAATTTCCACCCATATGCCTGATCTTTATATAATTCTATCAATTTGCTTACCCTGTCATTTATCATACCCGGAAATAAAGCCGCCTGAGCCTCAAATGATTCTTTGAAATATTTACCAAAGTTTTTTATATCTTTTTTTATTATCGCCTGCCAACAATTATCGGCCGCTAATGCAAGATTTTTAGCATTTTCAACAGATAGATTTTGTTTATCCAATACTTCAAATTTATCATCCCGGGGGCCAATTGTTAATAAATACATACTGTTTTCCAGAAATTTCAAAACAGATTCATCATAAATGCTATGTATTTTTAATGGCCAGTAATCTTTTTTATAATCCAGTTTATTCAATCCCGGCATAACGATTCCCAGAGCATCCTGTGAGCCGGAAATATTTTTCACACCGGGAGAATTATCATAACTAAAAAGAATTTTTGCCAGTTTTTCTCTATCTCCTTCTGGAATATTAGATTGCCATAATTCAACAGCACGTCTTCTGGTACTGGAAGCCATTCCACTTCTTTCATTAAATTCTACTGTAGGTTCAATAGAAATTGTAATTACCGGACCGGGAAACAATTCTGATACAAATGGTTGATCTAGCCATCCACCGGCAATATCAATGCGATATGGAATATGACATGTTGTTCGTAAATCGGAAGTTGATCTTCTGGGGAAATTTTCATGAGGTATCCTTTTACTAATGATATACTCTATTCCGAACTCCCTGCATAGTTCTTTTTTTTCAGAAGTATTTCCATCTTCATTTACAAATAAATAATCCGGGGAAATAATCTTCAGCTCTTTTTCAAAATCTAATAAACCCTTGCCTGAATTTATTATGCATCTTTTGACACATTTAAGAGCTTCGAGCATATATTTCCTTTCACCCTCCGTATTAATTGTATGTCTGCCCTTTAAATCAAAAATAGTCCGATCAGACCCAATCCCAACATAAACATCACCATAGTTTGCTGCTTCATTTAAAAATGCCACATGTCCGCTATGAAGCATATCAAAACATCCCGAAACAAATACTTTTTTCTTTTCACTCATTATAAAAGTGTAATTTCAAATAATTATGATTCTGCATTTTCTGTAATTATAGTTTCAATTTTAAAAACCCAGGCATATTTGCATGGACGTGAAGATTCGTTTTGAAGTTCTTCAGGAATACTAATTTTAATGCCTTTTTTAGCGTCATACCCATATTTAAGTTCTTTTCTATAGCCTAACAGACTGATTTTTCCATCAGTCATCAAATCAATTCCTTTAACATATAAATCCTCGCCCGGCCATTTTAAAGCAATCAGGTAAACATATTTTTTATCCCCACTTATGGTGAAACGAATATTTTCTCCTTCTTTATATCTTTTCAGCGATCCTGTTTGATAAATCGCTTCTTTATTAATATTCAGCCAATTGCCCATTTCTTTAAGCCTTACAATACTTGAATCAGGTATTAAACCTTCCGATGTCGGGCCTACATTCAGCAAATAATTACCACCTTTAGCGGCTATATCGGCAAGATTATGAATCATCCTTTCAGCAGATTTCCAGTTATGATCGTTCTTTTTAAAACCCCAGGTATCATTCATTGTCATGCATGCTTCCCAATCAAAATCAGACATGCCGGAAAGAATTTCCTGCTCCGGAGTACCAAAATCGCCCGCATAACTTTTGTCTTTATTCATTCCCTGCATTCCTTGCCGTCCTTTTCCAACTCTATTATTTACTATCAAATCGGGTTTTATATTTCTTACATAGTTAAATAATTCTTTCCCCTGTGGTTCGGTCCATTCTTTAATCCATTCACCATCAAACCACAGTACTCCAATATCACCATAATCAGTAAGTAATTCCTTTAACTGGGGCTTTAAATATTCATCCCGGTATTTTGCAAAATTTTCTCCTTTAGCATCCGGATGGTGCCAATCCATTATTGAATGGTAAAAACATAATTTTATATTTTCTTTTTTACAGGCTTTTGCAAGTTCCTTTAATATATCTCTTTTAAAGGGAGCTGCATCCATTATATCATAATCAGAAACTTTTGAATCCCATAAACAAAAGCCATCATGATGTTTAGAGGTTATTACTATGTATTTCATTCCTGCATTTTTAGCAATTCTTACCCATTCTTTTGCATCAAATTTTATAGGATTAAATTGTTTTACATATTTTTCATATTCAGGAATTGGTATTTTTGCTCTCGACATTATCCATTCTCCTATTCCAGGTATTTCTTTCCCATTATGAATTCCGGCAGGAACAGAATATGCTCCCCAATGAATGAACATACCAAACCTGGCATCTCTCCACCATTTCATTCTTAAATCCTTATCGGCCTCAGTCTCAGTCAAATAATCAACTGGTTCTTTTTCCTTCTTTTTACAGTTAGTAAAACAGACAAAGAAAACTACTAAAAACAGGCTTATTATTACTCTTGCTGATTTATACCATTTTGTTGTCATAATACTATTTTTTTATTTATATCTCGGGATAACAATTCTTTCTTTCTGTCCTGCTTTTAATACAGTTGATTGATGAAGTTCCAGTTCTCCAAGTCCTTTAAGAACAATTTTTTTTAGGTTTATTTCACCTCCCATTACATGAATATTCAAAAAACTGGTTTTTGTAAGAGGTTTTTGGGATAATGTACCCCAGGCATAACCTGTTGACCAAAACCATGTTACAGGCTTTTCAGAACCAGCAAATTCAATTATTTGGTCAACTTCAGAATAGTGAAATCCTGTAAGAGCAAGAACAGCTCCCCAGGAGGCCATTGCTCTGGCATAATGATGTCCGCACTCAGCCTCATTGAACGGACTGCGTTTTCTTCCATCGTATCTGTTTCGGATATTAGTAATACATTTTAATCCGTCATTTTCAAATCCTTCATAAAGCATTCCTATTGCAGCTGTATATTCAAAGCCTGTCATTACCTCAGTAAAATATGGAAATGGATTTACCGGTCTTTCTTTAGGATAAGCCGCCATTAATAATGCCGCTTCATCGCCCAAAGCATATGAACGCATACAATTAAAATGATCGAGCATTGATTCTTTATAATTATATTTCATTATACTATTCAGGGTAGTTTTAACATTTTGTGGATCCACAAGATATCCTAAGCCACAAATATGTGCCATATATTGTCCGACAAGCTGGTCAACCAGACATCCTTTCCCAAGCTGATAATCAGGGCTATTCAGATCATCGGCACCCATCCCTACACGCAGCGACGGGGCAACATTTTCTTTACTTTCAGGCAGTAATAATTGGTGTTCATAATATTCCCCGTTAAAAAGATTATTATCAATCCATTCTTTTCCATTTTTTGCCAGCTCACGACACTTTTTTGCAAACTGTTTATCTTTCATAAAATCTGCCATTTCAGCAGCTGCCGTTAAAGCTCCAAGATACCATATTCCCATTTGCGGATTAGGCCCAAAATATTCCACATCCATTGTATTATGCTGACGACCCTCCATTACACCATCAGCATTTGCATCCCATCCCCCTTCTATCCAACAGAACTCCAGGGCCTTTTTAACATTTGGCCAGAGTTGACTAAGAAGCTGATTATCACCCGATAATTGCCAGTCACGATACATTTTCATTATTGTACCCATTTGCCCGTCGGCAGCAGCATTTTGCATTTCTCTGGCATTTTCAAGAGGCAGCATAACTCTGAAACTCATCAATCCCTCATCATTTGTTGCATATCCGAATTCCACCTCTCTCATAGTTTTGGCCAGATCTCCATAGAGGAAAGCTGTCGCCTGCTCATAATTCCAAACATGGGTACACGACCCAAGGCATGATCCTCTTGTATCCATACAACCTTCCCAACCGAAAAATCTTCCATCAGGAGTCCTGAAAGTTGTTTGTGATCTGAGTGTACTGGTATTAAACAATGCAGCTTCCTTAACAACTTCCGGGAGGTCGCTGTTACAAAAAGCAGATACAAATCCTATAGTATTATCCTCAAGCTCTTTCAGTCTGGGGATTGTCAGTTCAGCTACATCCCATGCATTTTTATATTTTGTAGTATAATAATTGCCAACAATTGATTTTGCCCAGGCAATACGATTTGGGAAATGCCAGGTTATATAAAACTCCACATCTTTTGATTCTCCGGGTTGTAGTTCAAATTTAACAGCCAGTGAAGCCATTGGGTTGTTCTCATTGTTTGTTTTCCTGTTTTCAAGAATCCCATCTTCAATAAAATCGTCCCAGAAATCGAGCAGTGATGAACCCCATGTATTAGGGAGCCATGTGGTACGGTATGAAACACCTTCATTAGCATTGGTTGTTAGAGCTATTGTTCCCCATTGTTCAGAATTTTTGTCAACTCCATCAGAATCCATATATATTCCTTCCATCGAATCAGATTTTCTAAAACTATTTTTGTTTCCTGCTGAACCAGTAGGTATAAAATCTCCTTTCCAGTCTGTTCTTCCTTTTAGTCCATCTTCGCCGATAAAATTGGTCATATTTCCGCATACAGAAATTTCCAATACTTCGTCAGTTTTATTTTTTACAACATAACGTAAAACAGCAATTGGTATTCCGCTGTTATCAGGATCAGCTGGTATCATCGGATTAAATGCTTCAAGTCTGACATCAACCGGCATATTATTATCACTAAGAACTACCTGTCCGAAGGGATAAGCAGTATGAAAAGTGCAATTACGAAATCTTGGCAATCCGTGATTATTAGCTTTTCTACCTTCTTTTGACTCATAATCAAAATATTCTATCGGCCCTAACAGAGCTTTAGAGGCTGAAGGATTATCCCCGGATTTTGTATAGATTGCAAAAAATGGAGCACGATTTCCTCCAGGCCCTGCATTAAATCCTTTAGCAGGCCTGTTCATTATTTCCCAATCAAGTAATCCCCCATGTCCTCCTAAAGAAACAGTGCCCGTACCAATTCCACCCAGTGGTAAAGCAATTTTTGCAAGATGATCCTGATCGTAATGTTTTAATACCGGCCAGTTTGTATTTAAATCTTGTGCTATTATTAGCGTAAAAGGCAGAATTAATGATAAAAACAAAATTTTAACTTTTTTCATAATAACCAGAATTAGAATTTACTAATCAACCTGAATTACCTGTAAAAGATCAAACCAGGCAGTACCCTGGCTTATCAGAGACAGAACCGGTCCTCCTCTTATAATATTATTCCCATTTGATGAAAGCCTCACAGTGAAACTATATTCTTTCCATTCATTTGTTAACTGAAACTTTCTGGATGAAATTTCTGCCAGAGCAAGATCAAAATACATTTTATTATCCACTTTTTCATTTTTTCTGAATAAGCTTTTAAAAAATCCTTTTTTAACTATTACTTTCAAATCGGGTTTTATTCCTGCTTTGGCCATTATTGAAATTTTATAGCTCTTGCCTTTTTTTAATTCCAGGGGATAAAATGAAAGTTTGATTCCCTCATTATATTTTGGTGTTGTTAACCGTAAAGAATGATTCCCCTGAAAAGATATTCTGGAATCGATAAAATATGTAGCTCCTCTATCGCCTTTATTTTTTGCATAACAATAGGCAGGTGTTCCAACACTGGGGTTGTTCTCAAAGCCTGCATCATGCACTAAATTGTTAGAATTTATTAAACTATCATCTTTTGTATTTGTATCGATTTGGTATACTCTTGTTCCGTGAGCATCTATCATATCTTTAATTTCACCATTTGCAATTGGTATTTTCCTGTTCTCGAATATAAGATTAGCGGCACCAATAAAACTTGATCCTTCTATATCAAAAAATTTAGCTGAGAAATCTAAAGGTTTGTTAAGCGTATTTACTGCAATAACAGTAATTACCCCATCTTTTTTCCATGCATTTACTTTTACTCCCATAGTATGTGATTCAACCAGAGGTGACATTTCTATTGATAATAAATGTGGGGTCAATTCAGCTATTTCCAATGCTATTACACCACATTCCGACCATGTTTCTGTCGATTTTGGGAAAGAGCTCAGCCCATGTCGTACAAAATATTGTATTCCTGTTGCCTTATTTATTATCGACAAATATGTCATTACCCTGATTTCCTTAGCAGTTGGTTCTCTAAGCCACCATTCACTGCCTCCAAATGCCTGGGGCACCATCCAGACAGGTTTTTCATGAACAAATTCTTTATGTAATCTTTTAGCAACATTATTTACTTCCATAACACTTCCATGTGGTAAGGGATATGGATCGGCCATCACTATGTCCATTGTATTTGAGTATTCCCTGGCCCTTTTTGGAGCCATAAAAACAATTGTTACAGGATGATAGGGGTCTAATTCCCTGATCAGACGGTAATCTTCTTCAAGTTCTTCGGGAGATATTTTATGGCCTGTTGGTTCATCAGATATATACCATGCAAGAAGAGCAGGATGATCGCGAAAGGTTTCAATTTCTGAAATAAGCAGGTTTCTTTTTTTATTATCACTTTTATTTTTCACTTGATCAAATCCAACACCTCCGCCGCCGGCAACACTCAAAAGGTTATAATGCACTTTCATTCCTAATTCGGCACAACGGTCCATATAGGCCTTTCTTTCTCCAAGGGATCTACTCTGAATATTTTGATATGGCGACATCATATTAAATCCTTTAACAACTTCTTCTTCAGCTAAGGTTGGCTGTACCGGAGAATAACAATAAAATCCAAATGGAAAGAAAGGTGCATTATTAACAATCAAACCACCTGTAGCTCTGTCAATTTTTACTTCATTCAATTTAGGTTCAAGCCGTATTATTTTTACTTTAATTCCTGTAATAGTCAGGGTATTATCTTTCACAATAAGGTTTAAAGAACTTTCACCAAATGGTAATTCTGCCAGAGGAAACTCAACAAAATTAGTTTTGTTGGAATTTATGATAATCCCTTTTGATAATGTTTTATTTTCAAAAAGGATATCAGCAAATAATTGATCTGATTTATTCGTTTCAGGAATTTTTATAATAAGCTCCCCAAAAAGTTCATTTGAAAAAAAACTATACCTTGAAATGGCTATTATTGAGTCATTTATGGCAAATAAATGCAGGTTTGAAATAAATAAGATTAGTGTTAGTATTATTTTTTTCTTCACTTATAAAGAATATTAAGTTATTTATTTTTGCCAATTATCAGTTCTGAAAGAAGAGGCAGGTAAGCCTGATTTGTTAAACAAATTGGGTTGAGCAGTATTACTCCATGCATACCTGGCCGCTACAGGATCTTTTACCTTTTTACTTTTTACCAAAATTGAATTCCCCTCAATTTTTGCTTTTGCCTTATAGAATTTTCCGTTTTTGCCGGCAATTGTAAAATGTGTAAGTTTCCATCCTTTAGATTTAAGTCCATTATCAGCATAATCAAAAAATACCCTGATACTATTTCCTTCAATCTTCATACTTTTATATAAGGGGCCTGAGAATTTGATCGTATTAAATCCATAATCTTTTGATAGGGCCCACTTTGACAACCTTTTGCCAACTGATTCTTTATCCGGAGGATGAATACATTTTAAATCCCCTATATCCATTGTGACAGCCATGCCTGTTTTATTAACACACAAGGCCATTAGCTGTGCTTCCCGAAGTTCTGCAGAATTTTCACCCCCAAGATATGTATAAGGTGCTATCTGGACATAATAAAAAGGGAAATCACCCTGCTTCCAGGTATTTCTCCAGCTTTTTATCATTGCAGGAAATAAAGTTCTATATGTAAAAGCATCGTTCCTGTTGCTTTCTCCCTGATACCAAATTGCACCTTTTATTTTATATGGTATTAGAGGATTGATCATTGCATTATATAATACAGTAGGAAGTTGAGCATCTGAACAATTATCACAATATGGGGCCGGCTCAATATCTGATAATTTTTTATCCAGCTGTGCTTCCCAGATACCTGAAAGAGAAATAAGGTCTGTTGTGTCATTTTCAGGATATATTATTAGTTGCTCTGCCTTACCATAAATTCCTCCTGCTCCACTTGTATTAATTATTTTAATAAACAGATTATTTTCTTCCTGATTTACAAGACGGCCAGAAATTATATATTTTCTTTCTTTTGTCCAATCCGAAACATTTAAATACTCTCCAATTTTTTCACTATTAAACCAGGTAATATCCATTTCATCAATAGGTCCAAGTTCAAGAACCAGGTTCTTATTCATCCAGGCTGAAGGAATGTTTATGGTTTTTTTAAACATAACTACTCCTTGTAATCCATCAAAAATAGTACCTTGCCATAAGCCCGGCACATTAAATTTTTTCCATTCTGTTGTTCCTGAATTTGCTGAAGAAAAGCCAGTATTATAATCTATTCCAACCGATTCTCTCCATTTAGCAATTTTTTCTTGATGTGCAGCCAATAATTTTTTCTGATACTTTTCTGGATCAATCTTTTCACCATCTGTTTGAAACTTATTAATAGTAATAAGATCACTATTTCTTGTCCATGCTTCAGCTGGAGTACCGCCCCATGATGAATGAATCAGACCTACTGGAATATTCATTTTCTTATAAAGTTCCAACCCGAAAAAATAACCCACAGCACTAAACTCTTTAGCAACTTCAGGAATACATTCTTCCCATTTGCCAGTACAGTTGTCAAGAGGTTCAAAAGATGTATTTCTTTCAACTGTAAATAACCTTATTTTCTGATAGTTTGCTTTTGCAATTGCTTTATTGGATCCTTTTATCGGTTGTCCGTATTCCATCCAGCCTCTTAATGGCATTTCCATATTCGATTGTCCCGAACACAGCCAAACTTCACCTATCAATACATTCTTTAATGATATTGTTTCGTCTCCGGTGATATTAATGTTATATGGTCCTCCTGCTGATGGTGTTTTAAAATATATTATCCATTTCCCATAATCATCAACAATAGTTTCATGTTCATGCTGATCCCATCCGGTAAGCATAACAATTTTGCTTCCGGGAAAAGCCCAACCCCAAAGAGGAACATTAGAGTTTTGCTGAAGCACCATGTTATCACCAATTATTGCAGGCAATTTTAATTTTTTCTGCCCATTGGAATTATTAAAAAAGAATACCAGGAATAGGGGCAACAACAAAAATTTAAGAAAATTTATTTTCTTTGATATCATATATTTTGATAATTACATATTGTAAAACATCAGGCACATATTATATTTATCAGAATTAGTTTTTGTTTTATTAATCAGCTCTTAATTTGCCAAAAGATTTAAACAAAAAGAAAGTCCCGGCCAAAGATATAGCTGATAATATAAAACCAGCCGTTACATTACCATATACGAAACTTCCGATAGAGAAAAGCATTGAATATACTACAATACACCCAACAAAAACACATAATAGTTGAATTGGCATTTCCCATGCTTTGCCTCTGTCTTTTGCATCAATAATTTCACCATCTGCTTCAGCTTCATCAATAACCTTTTTCCATCCTGGTCCACCAGGGTGTGTTAGTTTGTAAAAACTTCTTAAAGTTTCTTTTGTTTCCGGCCTTGTTATAAAAGTTACAACCAGCCATGTAATAGTTGTAATTACTACTGCCAGGATCATTTTTACCGGAAAAATGTCACGTCCCAGTACATCAATATCCATATCATTAACATTTGCTGAAAAAGGATAAAATCCTTCAACCATTCTTGCCAGAGTAAGGTCATTAGCAATCAGAACCAGATATATTGCTGTAATAGTTGCCACGATCATGGCAACAATTTCTGTCCAGGCATTTATTCTCCACCAAAACCACCTGAGAAGGTATATTGCCCCTGTACCTGCTCCGGATAATAATAAAATATTAAATGCCTGGGTGGCATTATCGAGGAAGAAAAGTGCCACAAGAGCAGCGAAAACCATTAATATTGCAGTGGATATACGAGCAACACCTACTAATTCTTTTTCTGAAGCTCCGGGTTTTACAAAACGTTTATAAAAATCGTTAACAATATAAGAAGATCCCCAATTCAGATGTGTTCCAATGGTTGACATATAAGCAGCAATAATCGATGCTACAACCAATCCAAGCCATCCGGGGTTGAGTTTTGAGAGCATAGCAGGATATGCAATATCATCTTTCAGGTATGTATCAGCAATACCCGGAAATTCATTTTTAATTGATGCCAGATCAGGATAAATTACCAGAGATGCCAGGGCAACAATAATCCAAGGCCATGGTCTGAGGGCATAATGAGCAAAATTAAACAACATTGTTGCTCCAATAGCATTTTTTTCATTTTTTGCAGATAGCATTTTTTGAGCAATATAACCGCCTCCTCCGGGTTCAGCACCCGGGTACCATACCGACCACCATTGTACGGCTATCGGTATTATCAGCAATGGAATATACACTGATGGATCAGAAAAATCGGGCATAAATGAAATTTTATCTTTAATAATAGGATTTGATAATAATTCACTTAGTCCGCCAACCTCAGGTTGTTTAACGGCAACAACAGCAGCAAGTACTGCACCAAACATGGCAATGCCATATTGGAAAAAATCTGCCCATATTACCCCTTTTAATCCTCCCAGTGAAGAATAAATAACCACCACAACAGATGCACCAACAACAATAACCCATGGTTTTAGCCCAAGCATTACCCCCCCAATTTTAATTGCAGCAAGTGTAACTGTTCCCATTATAAGAACATTAAAAAACAAGCCAAGATAAATTGAGCGAAATATTCTAAGAAAGGCAGCAGGTTTGCCGCTATAGCGCTTTTCGTAAAACTCCAGATCTGTCAATACACCTGATCTTCTCCATAATTTTGCATAAATAAAAACTGTGACCATTCCTGTAATAAGGAATGCCCACCAGCTCCAGTTTTTTGCAACACCATTTTCTCTTACAAATCCGGTAACCAGATTAGGAGTATCTGCAGAAAAAGTACAAGCCACCATAGAAACACCTAAAAGCCACCATGGCATACCTCTACCACCTAAAAAGAATTCTTCAGTATTCAGGCCTGCTGTTTTTGAGGCTCTCCAACCAATAAATAATACAATAGCGAAAAATACACCAACAATCAACCAATCAATAGTACCTAATAACATAATTTATTTATTTATTCCAGAAAATTTGAACAGATTAATATTCTTATTTCAGCAAGCCTTTTAATGCTCAGTCTCTATTTTTTTTCTCAAGCCTGTGGCCATCCATATCTATATAATATGTTTCACCATTATTAATAACTTTTGCCGGACCATCAAGAAATGAAAAAGCCATATCAAAATATGTATTACTTAAAAGTTTCCCTTTTATATCAATAAAGCTAAATTTTCCATCTTTTTTTACTTTGGCAATGTCTTTTTCAAAACTATAAATCTCATCATAATATTCATGAGTAATTATATTGCCATCACTGTCAATCAAACCCCATTTGTTATCTTTCTGAACCCTGGCAACTCCGTCTACAAATGGATAAATATTATCGTAATATTCTTTTGTTAATGGTTTCCCTGATTTATCCAGGTAGCCAAATTTACCTTCATAAATAACTTTAAAACATTTGTCTTCCAGGGGATAAATCTCATCATACCAATCACTTGTAATAACATTACCTTTTTTACCTATTAATCCGAACTTACCATCTTTTTTCACCTTAGCATAATTTCCAACGAATGGGTATACTTCGTCAAACCACTCATTAATAACCAATAAACAATCATCGTTTATATAATTATATTTCCCGTCTTTTTTAACCAATGCAAGAGTTCTTGGAAATTCAAGAATCTCATCATACCACACTTCAGTAATTAACTCACCTTTATTATTAATATAACCCCATTTGCCGTCTTTTTGAACCAGGTCAAGATTTCTGTAAAATTCAAAATTTATATAATCAAACCACTCATTTGTAATTAATCTTCCTGTTTTATCAATTAGTCCGAATTTCCCATCTTTCTCAACCCTTGCAAGTCCATCATAATAATCCTCACCTGCATCATACCATTCAAGGGTTATTGCTTCTCCTTTTTTATTTATATAACTTATTTTTTCATTTTTTGTAACCATCGCAAAATCACCTGAAAATTCACGTGCATCATCAAATTCATATCCGATAATAAGAGCACCTTTTTTATCAAGAAATCCATATTTTCCGTCTTTTTTATCTATTGTAAGTTTTTGAGCTACACCAGAAAGGGAAAGACCAA
>JBHOTF010000020.1:0-39336 GCA_042584005.1 Bacteroidota bacterium | reverse complement strand
ATATTATAACTATTGAAAGAGATAAAAATATTAACAAAAGCTCAGAAAAAAACAACTTTTTATTGTTAATTTAGGCATGGATAATAAATAATTTATTGGATTATGCACATCGCAATTGCAGGAAATATTGGTTCAGGAAAAACAACTTTAACTAAGTTATTAGCAAAACATTACAGATGGTTAGCTCATTTTGAAGATGCTGATGCGAATCCATATTTAAATGATTTTTATGATGATATGCAGCGATGGGCATTTAATCTGCAGATTTATTTTTTGAATTCAAGATATAATAAGATCCTTGATATTCAAAAGGCTGAAAATACTGTAATTCAGGACAGAACAATTTATGAAGACGTTTATATTTTTGCTCCCAACCTTCATTCAATGGGCCTGATGTCGACCAGAGATTTTGAAAATTATTATACTCTGTTTAATCTTATTAATTCTCTTATAAATCCACCTGACCTTATTATTTATCTCCGGGCATCTGTGCCAACTCTTGTAAAACAAATACAGAGCAGGGGGAGAAAATTTGAAAATACAATAAGGCTCGATTATTTGAAACGACTTAATGAAAGATATGAATCATGGATTGAATCATATGGTGAGGGAAAATTATTAATTGTTGATGTTGATAATCTCGATTTTATCAGTAATCCTGAAGATATTAGTGTGGTTATTGATAAAATAGATGCCTACATCCACGGACTTTTCTAATCTATATCTCAGATTTGATTTTTAACCATTGGTCGGAATCCATTTTAGCACCAATATTCTGAATAACATTTCCGGCTAATATAGTGCCTATTTTTCCACATTCGTCAAGATCATATGAATTTGCATGGCCATATAAAAACCCCGCGGCGTATAAATCTCCGGCGCCTGTTGTATCTATACAATTGACACTTAAGGCCTTAACTGAATAAATATTTTCACCCTTAGAAATTATCGATCCGTTTTTTCCGGTTTTAACTACAGCTATTTCACATACTTCTGAAATTTTCTTTAATGCTTTTTCCGGCTCCATGCCTGTGAAAGCTTTAGCTTCTTCTTCATTGGCAAAAACAATATCAACATAATCACTTACCAAAGTTTGTAGAAAATCAAGATTTGCTTCAACTACATTATAACTGGCGAGGTCGAGAGACACAATTAATCCACATTTTTTGGCGGTTTCAGCAATTTTTTTTATCAATGAATGATCCATCACCAGGTATCCTTCAATATGACAATAAGTATATTCTTTAAAAATTTTTGTTTCGATATCTTCTTCTGAAAGTTCTATTGCTGCACCAAGATATGTTGCAAAAGTTCGTTCCGAATCTTTACTAACCAGAGTAATTGCAGTACCTGTTTCAGTATCTCTAATAAATAGTCCGGGATCAATTCCTTTGTCAGTTAAATCATTAATAAAAAATTCTCCCATTTCATCTTTCCCTATTGATCCTACAAAACCTGTTTCCATTCCCAGATTAGCCAGGCCATGTATAGTATTTGCAGCTGAACCGCCTGAGGATAATTGTTTTGATAATTTCGAAGTTTCCTTCAATATTTTCTCTCGTAAAGAATTGTCTATAAGCTCCATACCACCTTTTGGAAGGTTAAATTTCTTAATCAGATCATCATTTTCGAGCTGGAGAATTAAATCTACAAGTGCATTTCCAATACCAATTATTTTATCCATTACATTATTTTTTCTTTGATTATCCTTCAATTTTCAGAGTCCAGGCAAATAAGCAAGGTACTTCACCCGGAATTAAGGCCGGTATATCTATTAAAATCCCTGATTCGTTTTCTTTCCAATTCAAGGCTGTTTTATATCCTAACATTGTGATTTTAGTACCAGGCCCTGGGTGAATATTATTTATCTGAATACTGCCCTTAGGATATTTTGGAAGGATACAGAATAATGTATTTCCTTTAGATGTAAAAAATACTTCTTTTACAGCAAAACCCGGATCCGGATCTACAGTTTGTTTAATTATATATTTTGCAGATGTATAATGACTTCCTTCCTTTGGGAAATCTTTTCGACCCTTACTCCATTGGCATGTCATTTTCCATTTACGTGTTCCATAAATAGCTTCTTCATTAACTTTAAGCCATTTACCTATAGATAATAAACGATCTTGCATAATTGGTGGTATCTTTCCATCAGCATCAGGCCCAATATCAAGGAGTAAATTACCTCCTCTGCTTACAATATCAACCAACATAAGAATTAAAGTCTGAGGGTCATTATAGTCCCATGCATCTTCTGCACGGTTATACCCAAAAGAAAAACCCATTCCGCGACATTCTTCCCATGGATGATCCTCTTCATAGGTTGGATCGTATTCAGCTGTGTAATAACCGGCATGTTTAAATCTTGTATCTTTTCCCCATCTGTCGTTAATTACCAAATCATCATCACAGCCCGATTCATTAAATAACCATGTAATTAATTCTGGAGTTTTCCATTTTTCAGCTGGATGATCCCAGGCACCATCAACAAAAATGAGAGATGGCTCATATCTGTTCACAAAATCTTTAAATTGGGGAATAAAATGCTCATCAACAAACTTCGATAAATTGTTTCTATAATATGGATTAAACCATTCGTATATAGAGTAATATAAACCCATTTTTACATCAGTTTTTCTAACAGCCTCTGTAAGTTCACCTACCAGGTCACGTTTGGGCCCTATATCCATGCTGTTCCATGGGAATCCCCATGTTTTATTTGCGGTTTCGCTGGGCCACATACAATATCCATCATGATGTTTAGTGGTTGCTACTATATATTTTGCACCGGAACGAACAAAAATGTCTGCCCAATCATCCGGATTAAATAATTCTGCTTTGAAATCTTTTCCAAAATTGTAATAAGAATAATCCTCTCCGTATCTGTTAACATGAAAATCATATACCTCGTTACCGGTAAAATCACCGTTGCCAAATAAAGTTTTATTTTGCATCCAGTATTGATACCATTCAGAATAGGTGCCTTTCGGAGTCCATGCAGGAACAGAATATGGTCCCCAGTGGATGAATATTCCAAACTTTGCATCGCTGAACCATTCAGGAATAGGCCGGCTGTCTATTGATTCCCAGTTTGGCTCATACTTCTGCCCACATAATGATAAAAATATTGTAGAACAAAAAATGAGAATGTATATTTTCTTCATAATAAATTAGTATAAAATGAAACAATCAGGTGTGATATCAAATGTAAGGATATTCAGTTTTTCACCAAAACTTTTCACTTCTTTCTTTTCTTTTTATTATGCTAAATAAAGACTATTTTTAATCGCTATATAATATATAATCCCATGAAGAAATTAATTATTATAAGCTTATTATTGTCATTTTCTTTGAATGTTCTATCTCAAAACAATAATTTATATAGTTTTCAAGTCAAAGACATAAATGGCGAAATCTTTGATCTCAAAACATTAAAAGGCAAGAAAGTAATTATTGTAAATACTGCCTCAAAATGCATGTATGCACCTCAACTTAAGACTTTACAAAAGCTATACAAAAAATATAAAAAAGATGGTGTTGAGATAATAGCATTCCCGTGTAATGATTTTTATAAACGTGAACCCGGGACTAATATAGAAATTTCAGAAGTATATAAAAAAAAATACAAAATAACATTTCCAGTTATGTCAAAAACCCATGTAAAAGGAGATAATATCCATCCGGTTTATCGATTTTTAACACAAAAAGATAGAAATGGTTTTGACGATACACAAGTTAGCTGGAATTTTCAAAAATACCTGATTAATAGAAATGGTAAAATTGAAAAAATTATTAAACCAAAAACAAAACCAATGTCAAAAGAAATTATTAATTGGATTGAAAATAATAATTAATATTATTGACAAGATTGGGTTTACTAAATAAAGACTATTTTTAATCTCCGGAATAATTATTAATCATTGATATGAAAATTTGTGCATTATGAGAAAACTTATTATAGGCCTGATAATCACTTGTTTGGTAATGTTATTTAATTCATGTGTTAACCAGGAAAGTAATTCTTCCGACTGGAAAGCTGTTGGAGATAAAATAAAAACAAAATGGGCTGAAGAGATTAATCCAAACAATCCTCTTCCTGAATATCCACGTCCCCAGATGAAAAGAAAAGACTGGTATAATATGAATGGTCTTTGGGATTATGCTATTGTTGATAAGGATATTAAATTACCCGAAAAATATGATGGAAAAATATTGGTGCCATATGCTGTCGAATCTTCTTTATCAGGGGTTGGAAAAACTGTAGGCAAGGATAAAGCCCTATGGTATAAAAGAGTATTTAAAACAAAATCGAAATGGAAAAATAAAAAACTTCTTCTTCATTTTGGTGCTATCGACTGGGAATCAACAATTTGGATTAATGGAAAAGAAATAGCTACACATAAAGGAGGGTATGATCCATTTACATATGATATAAGCGATGTCCTTAATTCTTCAGGTAATCAGGAAATAATTATTCGTGTTTGGGATCCGACGAATGAAGATAACTCGCCTCAACCAAGAGGAAAGCAGGTTGTTAAACCTGGCGGAATATTTTATACTTCTGTAACCGGTATCTGGCAAACTGTATGGATTGAACCTGTGCCAGTTTCATATATAAAAAAATTAAGAATAGTTCCTGATATTGATAATAGCATTGCCAGAATAATGATTGAGGCTGAAAATTCATCAACAAATAAAATAATTGTTAAAACAAAAGCAGGAAAAATAATAAATCAGGCTGAAGGAATGGTAGGTGTTGAATTCGAATTAAAAATTGAGAATCAGAAACTTTGGTCGCCAGAATCACCATTTTTATATGAGCTGGAAGTTATAATGATTAATGAAAACAAGAAAATAATTGATAAGGTCGACTCTTATTTTGGAATGAGAAAAAGCTCAATGGAAAAGGATGAAAATGGGGTATTAAGGCTTTTTCTTAATAATAAACCGGTATTTCACTTTGGCCCTCTTGACCAGGGATGGTGGCCCGATGGATTATATACTGCTCCCACCGACGAAGCTCTGAAATATGATATTCAATATATAAAAGACATTGGTTTTAATATGCTTAGAAAACATGTAAAATCTGAGCCAGCCAGACTTTATTACTGGTGTGATAAGATTGGGATTATGGTATGGCAGGATATGCCAAGCAGCCTTTTCAGAAGAGAAAATTATGAAAAAAACAAGTTGGTTGAAATCGACAGGCAATGGGAAACCGAATGGAAAAGAGTAATGGATTATTTGTATAATCATCCATCAATAGTGATGTGGGTGCCTTTTAATGAAGGATGGGGACAATATGATACTGAGCGTATTACCAGATGGACAAAAGAATATGATCCATCACGATTAGTAAATAATGCCAGTGGATGGACAGATAAGAAGGTTGGCGATGTTCATGATATACATAATTATCCTGATCCGCGTATGATTGATCTGGAGGAAGACCGGGCAATAGTGCTTGGTGAGTTTGGCGGTCTTGGATGGCCAATAGAAAATCATGTATGGGTAAAATCGGAAAGCAACTGGGGTTATCGTTCACATGAAGGAAAAGAACAATATAAAAATGATTATATAGGGCTGATAACCAAGCTTAAACCTATGATGGAAAAAGGCCTTGCTGCTGCTGTTTATACTCAGACATCTGATTGTGAAGTGGAAGTTAACGGATTATTGACATACGATAGAAAAGTTCAAAAATTAGAACCAAAGGAAGTTGCAATGCTGAATAATTTTTATCTGCCACCGGTTTTTACTAATAATACAAATCTCTTCCTCGATGAAATAATGATAGGACTGGAAACAGATGATAATAATGCGGAAATCAGATATACCACAGATGGATCAGAACCTGGTGTTGAGTCCCTCAAATATTCAGAACCTTTCAATATTAGCTCAAGTTGTACAATAAAAGCAAAAGCATTCTGGAAAGATGGAAAAGAAAGTACAGTATCTAGTCATGATTATACGAATGCCAGTGGAACAACAATTAAGTCGGTTAATCCGGAAATTAAATCTGAAGGATTAAGATATGAATTATATAAAGGTGACTGGAAAAAGCTTCCGGATTTTTCACAATTGAATTTTGAAAAAAGTGGTATAACAAAAGCTATTGATCTTTCGTGTACTATTATGGAAAATGAATTTGGACTTAGATTTTCAGGTTATATTAATATTTCTCAAACAGGGATTTATTCATTTTATATTGATTCGGATGATGGAAGCAAACTATCAATTGCTGGTAAGGAAATTTTAGTAAATGACGGAATTCATGGCATGAGGGAGGTTAAAGCAGATTTGGCACTGGAAGTTGGTTGGCATGAAATTGAATTAATTTATTTTCAGGGAAGAGGAGGGCTTGGACTGAAAACTTATTTCCAGGGGCCCGGAATACCAAAGCAGATTATTTCAGGAGATTTATTGGGGTTTTAACAAAATAATAATAATAAAACATAAAGAATATTATGTCGAATATTGGTTTTGATAATGAAAAGTATCTTAAAGAGCAAACAGAAGCTATATTAAAAAGAGTAAATAACAATTATTCCAAACTATATCTTGAATTTGGAGGGAAGCTTTTATTTGACTATCATGCTTCAAGAGTTCTTCCTGGCTTTGATCCGAATGTCAAAATGCGTCTTCTGCAGAAACTTAAGGATAAAATTGATGTTATCTTATGTATTTATGCAGGAGATATTGAAAGAAAAAAACTAAGAGCAGATTTTGGAATTACCTATGATTCAGATGCCCTGAAAACTATAGATGATTTTAATGAATGGAATATTCAGATAAAATCAGTTGTTATTACAAGATATGATAATCAACCCTCTGCCAGAGCATTTAAGAACAAGCTGGAAAGACGTGGAATTAAAGTATTTACACATAAGTTTACCCGTGGGTATCCATCAAATGCTGATTTAATTGTAAGTGATGAGGGATACGGCTCCAATGAATATATTCCTACAGATAAACCAATAGTAATAGTTACTGCACCCGGACCCGGAAGTGGGAAACTAGCGACATGTCTTGGTCAAATGTATCATGAATATAAAAATGGAATTAAAGTAGGATATTCAAAATTTGAAACTTTCCCAATATGGAACCTGCCACTAAAACATAAAGTAAATGTTGCATATGAAGCTGCCACTGTTGATTTAAAAGATGTAAACCTTATTGATCACTATCATCTCGAAGCCTATAATATAAAAACAGTGAACTATAACCGTGATATAGAAGCTTTCCCATTATTAAAAAAAATTCTTGAGAAAATTACCGGAGAAGATTCTTTATTTAAATCTCCAACTGATATGGGAGTTAATTGTGCCGGTTCTGGAATTATTGATGACCAGGTTGTACAAAAGGCTGCCCATGATGAGATTATCAGGCGTTATTTCAGATGTTCCTGTGAGTATGCAATGGGTTTTGTTGAAAAAGATATTCTTGAAAGATCAGAGCTTATCATGAATAAAATCGGAGCAAAAATAGAAGACAGGAAGGTTGTTATTAAAGCCAGAGAAGCCGCTCAGGAGGCTGAGACGCAAAAAAAAGGTAATAATGGTATTTATTGCGGAGCAGCCATTGAGCTTAAGGACGGAACTATTATTACCGGAAAAAATTCTCCTTTAATGCATGCTGCTTCCAGCCTGATTCTGAATGCAGTAAAACATCTTGCCGGGATTCAGGACAAGATTAATATTATTCCTAGAAGTATAATGGATTCTATTGCATACCTCAAAAAAGATGTATTGAAAGCTAAAATGCTAAGCCTTGATCTTGAGGAAACCCTGATATCATTAAGTATTAGCGCTATTACAAATCCGGCCGCAAAAATGGCTGTTGAATACCTCAAGGAAATAAATGGATGTGAGATACATATAACTCATATTCCAACTCTGGGAGATGAAGCGGGCTTGAGAAAACTTGAAGTAAATCTAACCTCTGACCCTAATTTTTCATCAAAGAATCTCTTCATTAGTTAACAATGTTAGATTATATTTGAAACTGCAATGTCTGATCTTAAAAAAACCCTGAGCTTATACGGCTTAACCATGGTCGCTATCGGATCATGTATTGGTTCTGGAATATTTCTAACTCCTTCAATAATTGCTGATTATTTACCAAATTCTTTACTTATTATTTTGGTATGGGCATTAGGGGGAATAATTACCCTGACAGGTGCCTTATCCCTTGCCGAACTGGGATCGATGTATCCCAAAGCTGGTGGCGTATATGTGTATTTACGTGAAGCATATGGCGATTTTATGGGTTTTTTATATGGATGGTCGTATTTAACAGTAATAAATACTGGAGCTTTGGCAGCATTAAGTATAGCATTTGCATCATACTTTTCATTCATTATTCCATTAAGTCAGACAGGAATTACACTGGTCGCAGTTTCTACAATTATTATTGTAACAATTGTCAATATTTTTAGAGTAAAAATTGCTGAAATGTTCTCTAATGTTTTTACTGGCCTGAAACTGGCTGGCATTGCATTAATTATTATCATTGGAATGTTTATGGGGAATCCGGGATCAATTGAATGGAAAGCAAGTATAAGCACTGGCGAGAACGATAGTGTAATAGTATTAATTGGTCTTGCATTGGTCAGTGTAGTCTGGTCTTTTGGAGGCTGGCAGCATGCCTCATTTTTGTCGGGTGAAGCAAAAAATGCCAGAAAAAACATTCCGAGGGCAATGATAATAGGTGCTTTAATAGTTACATTGGTTTATCTTGCAATTAATATTGCATACATGTCGTTGTTAAACCTCGATGAAATTGTTGGAACAGGAAGTGTGGCCGCTGATGCAATTTCAAAAGTGCTTCCATATGGAGGATTGTTAATTGCAATAATTATTGCAATATCAGTTTTTGGAACGGCTGGGATTTATACATTAACAGCACCCAGAATTTATTTTGCTATGGCCAGAGATGGTATTTTCTGGAAAAAGATTGCCAGAGTACATCCCAGGTATAAAACACCTGTCAATGCTATCCTCCTTCAATCTGTATGGGCAATTGTTATTCTGTTATTATGGGGCACTTTCGAAGATGTAATTACTTATGTTGTATTTACCGACTGGATATTTTTCACTCTGGCCGCAGTAGCAGTTATTGTTTTAAGAAAAAAGAAAAAACAAATGTTCAGACCATATAAAACAATACTTTATCCTGTAACACCATTGATATTTATTATTATTTCAGCATTTATTGTTGTAAATACATTTATTCAAAAACCTGCACAAGCATGGGCTGGGCTCATCCTGATCGGAATAGGTTATCCGGTATTTCGATACTTCAAAAAATCAAGTAATAAAAGCAGGATAAATCCGGATGATAAAAATCAAATTACTAATATCTAAAATTAATGCCAATGGACCTCTCATACATAATCAACCAGCTGGGGGAAGAAAGAGAAAATTATTTCAATGCTGTTAGTCCGCCAATAATCCAGTCAAGTAACTTTGCATACAAAAGTGTGAAAGAATTTCGTAAAGCCATTGATAATGAGAAAAGTAATTTAATTTATTCAAGGGGGAATAATCCTACGGTTAATATATTACAAAAGAAACTTGCCGCATTGGAAAAAACTGAAGAAGCACTGGTATTCGGAAGCGGAATTGCTGCAATTTCTGCTGCAGTTTTATCACAGGTAAAAGCCGGAGATCATATTATAAGTGTTAAAAATCCTTATAGCTGGACAAACACATTATTTCTGGATTATTTGCCCGGCTATAATATTGAATGTAGTATGATAGACGGAACAAATCCGGATAATTTTGAAAATGCAATTAAAGAAAATACAAAATTAATTTATCTGGAAAGCCCTAATTCCTGGACATTTGAATTACAGGATTTTGAAAAAGTCACAGCGATTGCTAAAAAGCATAATATAATTACTGCCGTCGATAATTCTTATTCAAGCCCCTTGGTCCAGTCGCCTGCAGATTATGGAATAGATATTATTCTTCATTCAGCCTCGAAATATATTGGCGGCCATAGTGATATTGTTGCGGGGGTATTATGCTCATCAAAAAAAATAATTGAAAAAATATTTTACAATGAATATCTAAACCTTGGTGGAGGAATATCTCCATTTAATGCATGGCTAATGATAAGAGGCCTTCGGACTCTTCCAATTCGTTTGGAAAAAATAAGCGATACAACAAAAAAAATAATTAATTTTCTTGAAAACCATCCTAAGGTGGAAAAATTATTATATCCATTTTCCAAGAATTTTCCTCAATATGAATTGGTAAAAAAACAAGTAAAAAAGGAAATGGGTTTATTTTCCTTATATCTGAAAACCAGCAATATAAATGAAATCGAAAAATTTTGTAACAGCCTCAAAATATTCTTAATGGCTGTTTCCTGGGGAGGCCATGAATCTCTGATTTTTCCGGCTTGTGTTATTAATCAGAGAAAGAATGATACTCGTTTCCCAAATAACCTTATTAGGATGTATATTGGACTGGATGAACCGGAGAGTCTGATAAAAGATCTGGAAAGTGCCTTTAAATCAATAAACTAATATTATGCAAAATTCCCTAATTAAAGTTTATAAGTATCGCTGGGTGGTACTGGCTGTTTTTTTTATCATTAATGCTGTGATACAAATGCAGTGGTTAACATTTGCCCCTGTTGCAAGAGAAGCACGACTTTTTTATAATGCTACTGCTATGCAGATAGACCTGTTATCTATGATTTTCATGGGTGTATTCATTGTTGTATGTATTCCTGCATCATATATTATCGATAAGTATGGAATTCGTATCGGGGTTGGGATAGGAGCAGTTTTGGTTGGCATATTCGGACTGCTAAAAGGAATTTTTGCTGATAGTTATACAATGGTAATAATTGCACAGATTGGGCTGGCAGTAGGACAACCTTTTATTATTAACGCTGCCACTAAAGTCGCAGGCCAATGGTTCCCTATTAAGGAAAGGGCCACCGCAGTAGGAATAGCTACACTTGCACAGTTTGTTGGAATTATTACTGTTATGCTTCTAACCCCTGTTTTGATAAGCCAAACCAGCGAAGGAGGATATGAATTGTCGGGTATGCTAATGAAATATGGAATTGTTTCTGCTGTAGGTGCTATTCTTTTTCTTATTTTTATTAAAGAAAGACCCCCGGAATCGCCTGACGGAAAAGAGTTTTCAGAAAGAATACTGGTAAAAGAAGGATTTAAACAAATATTAAAAAACAGGGATATGAGAATTATTCTTATAATGTTTTTTATAGGCCTGGGCCTTTTTAATGCTATTAGCACATGCATTGATCAGATATGCGAAATAAAAGGCCTTGATGTTGATCAAACCGGCCTGGTTGGAGGTATGATGTTAATTGCCGGTATTATTGGTGCTGTTATTCTGCCAATATTATCTGATAAATACCGAAAAAGAAAACTCTTTATTGTTATTGGGATGATATTAATGGTGCCGGGATTAATTGGGTTAACTCTATTAAATGATTATATTCCTCTGCTTGTTTCATCCTTTATATTCGGATTTTTCCTTTTGGGAGCCGGAGCACCAATAAGTTTTCAATATAGTGCGGAAATTACTTATCCCGCACCTGAATCAAGTTCTCAGGGATTGATGCTTCTTAGTGGCCAGATTTCAGGAATTATTTTTATTGTGGGTATGAATATTATTGGTATGATAAGTTTTATGTGGGTATTTGTTGTTCTGGGAGTCATTAGTATTGTTCTAAGTTTTATGTTAAAAGAATCAAAAATGATTAAAACAGCTTAATTAATTGTTCAGTTAATAAGCGCCTGTTTAATTATAGTATAAAATAAAACGAGTAAACTAAATATGGAATCAGGAGTACAACAAGCAAAAAAAATGCTGACAAGATTTGCCTTTAAGATTGGTAAATTGATCTCCCTTGGTTTTATCACAGGTTTGGTGACCAATTGCGAAAAAGCCCCGGAAAAACCAAATATTATTGTATTTCTGACCGATGATCTTGGATACGGTGACCTGGGCTGTTATGGGAACAAGATAATCCAGACACCAAATATTGATCGATTGTCGTCTGAAGGAATAAGATATACAGATTTTCATTCAGGGGGTACTGTAAGCTCTCCTTCTCGAGCATCATTGCTAACCGGCCGACATCCATACCGAATGGGGTTTTATTACATTCTGGGTGGTGGAGCACACTTAAGTGCCAGTGAAATAACTCTTCCATCACTTTTACGCGAAGAAGGATACTCCACCTTTTTTAGTGGCAAATGGCACCTCACTCAATTTGACCGGCCTAAAGCAAATCAACCAGATCCTGGAGATCATGGTTTTGACTATTGGTTCGCTACTGTATTGAATGCTTTTGATGGACCGGAAAGCCCTGCAAAGTTTTACCGCAATAATAAACCAGTGGGCGAACAAAAAGGATGGTATTGCGATCTGATCGTAAAGGAGGCCGTTGACTGGTTAATAAACAGGCCTGATAAGAATACTCCCTTTTTCATGGAAATTTGTACTCATGAACCTCATACACCAATCAATCCTCCTGATTCCTTAGCTGCCAGGTACGATAATAATAATGTTGAACAACTTGAAAATTTAGTTCAATACGGATACGTTCCCCGGCCAGATGATAAGGATATTAAACCTAATAAGAAATTTTATTATGCTACGGTAGCCCAACTCGATGCAGCATTCGGTCGATTAATGGATGCCCTGGACAAACAGGGGCTTAGGGAAAATACACTTGTTATTTTCACAAGTGATAACGGACCTGAATACCCGGTAAACTTTCTGGAATCAAAAGGGCAGTGGGACGATCCTATCCGCGACAGATGTTTTGGAACTCCCGGGTTATTAAGGGGCATGAAACGATTTACATACGAAGGAGGGCACAGGGTGCCTGGTATTATCAGATGGCCGGGTTATGCTCCTGCCGGGCAGGTAAATAATACACTGATTAATGGTACAGATCTGTTACCAACTATTTGTAAATTAACCGGTATCCCTCAGCCAGACGACAGGACCATTGATGGAGAAAATGTACTGCCAGCCTTTATGGGAAAATCTATCAAACGGAAGAGGCCAATAGTATGGAGTGCCCCGGTACATGAATATGAATTTGTTCCGCCTATGACTCTTCGCGATGGAGATTTCCTGCTTGTTGGTTTTTTCAATGAGAAAAACCCCGATCAACTTTGGATGGATTGGATAAAAACAGCCCAACCTGAGAAATATTCTCTTTATAACCTTATCAGCGATATTGGACAGCAGGAAGATTTAGCTGATCTTATGCCTGAAAAGCTTGCAGAGCTGGCAGAAAAAATGAAAATAATGTGGAAAGACCTACAGGCTGAAGCTCCGGTTTGGCCTCAATGGAAAGCCAGATAAATTAAATAATTATGAAAAAAAACATTCTACTTGCTACATTTTGTATTTGTTTAGCTTTGCCAAAAACATTTACACAAACCAGCACACTTTCAAAGCAAATCGATGAAAAATCCTTTAATACTGAAACTCTACTTTGGTATGAGGCACCAGCAAAAGTCTGGGAAGAAGCTCTGCCTGTCGGCAATGGACGTTTGGGAGCTATGGTATTTGGCAAATATGGTGAAGAAAGAATTCAATTAAATGAAGAAACGTATTGGTCGGGTGGCCCTTATTCAACAGTTGTAAAGGATGGGTATAAAAAATTACCCGAAATTCAAAAGTTAATTTTTGAAGGTAAACCTATTCAGGCTCACAAACTTTTTGGCAGATATTTAATGGGTTATCCGGTTGAACAGATGAAATACCAGTCGATAGCCAATCTCCATTTGTTCTTCGAAGATGAAAAGGAGGTAAGCAATTATAAAAGATGGCTTGATCTTGAAACAGCAACAACCTGCGTCGAATATATAGCTAATGGGATTAAGTACCACCGTGAAGTTCTTTCGTCGGAACCCGATCAGGTAATCATTGTAAGGCTGACAGCCAGTGAACCAGGTCAAATATCATTCCGGGCTGAGTTGCGTGGTGTGCGCAATATGGCTCATTCAAACTACGGAACAGATTATTTTCGGATGGACGGAGTTGGAAATAATGGATTGATGGTGAATGGACGATCAGCAGATTACCTGGGTGTTGAGAGTCAGCTTTTGTATAGAGCTCATTTGAAGGTTGTTCCTGAGGGTGGCAACATGAAAGTAAATGATTCCAATATAATTGTTGAAGGGGCTGATGCTGTAAACCTGTATTTTGTTGCAGCTACCAATTTTGTTAATTATAAAGATGTTAGTGGCGATCAGGTTTCCAGAGTATCGGAATATCTAAATAATATCGAAAAGAAAAGTTATCAGGAGATGCGGGAAACAGCTATCAATAATTATCAGGCTTATTTCAAACGGACCTCTTTACAACTTAGCAATAATTCAAATTCAGTACTTCCTACTGATAAACGTATGGTCGCTTATGAGAGCGGAAATGACTCAAATCTGGCCGCTCTGGCCTATAATTTTGGCCGTTACCTTCTTATTTCATCTTCACGTCCGGGAACTGAGCCTGCTAATCTGCAAGGGATATGGAATGATAAACAAAATCCCAGCTGGGATTCAAAATACACAACTAATATCAATACTGAGATGAATTACTGGCCTGTCGAATCTGGTAATCTGTCGGATTGTGCCGAGCCACTTATTACTATGGTCAAAGAACTTACTGATCAGGGCAGTCAGGTTGCAAAGGAGCATTACGGAGCTGATGGCTGGGTATTTCACCAAAATACTGATATCTGGCGAGTGGCTGCACCTATGGATGGCCCTACATGGGGAACTTTTACCGTTGGCGGTGCATGGCTGGTTACCCATTTATGGGAGCATTATTTATATACTCTCGATGAAGAATATCTTCGTGAAGTTTATCCGGTATTAAAAGGCTCGGTAGATTTTTTTATGGATTTCCTTGTTGAGCATCCTAATGGCAAGTGGCTGGTTACCAACCCTTCAAACTCGCCCGAGAATCCACCAAAAGGACCAGGATATGAATATTTTTACGATGAGGTTACTGGAATGTACTATTTCACAACAATAACGTATGGGGCAAGTATGGATATGCAAATACTTACTGATTTGTTTAATTATTATGCCAGGGCAAGCCAGATTCTGGGACTGGATACTGAATATGCTAAAAAGGTTCTTTCTGCCAGGGCAAGACTGGTACCTCCTCAAATTGGTAAAGACGGAACACTACAGGAATGGAGTGAAGATTATGAACAATTGGAAGATAAACACAGGCATTTTTCCCATATGTATGGATTGTATCCGGGTAATGTTATTTCTGCAAAAAGAACACCTCAATTTGTTGATGCCTGTAAGGCGGTTTTAGAACAAAGAGGAGATGGTGGAACCGGTTTCTCACGAGGATGGAAAATGGCATTATGGGCGAGGTTATATGATGGCAACAGAGCCAATAAAATATTCAAAGGATATATTAAGGAACAGGCTTATCCACAACTTTTTGCAAAATGTTATACTCCGCTTCAGGTTGATGGAAGTTTTGGTGTCACGGCAGGAATTACCGAAATGCTGATGCAATCTCATGAAGGAGTAATTGACCTCCTTCCTGCTTTGCCTGATGAATGGAGCAAAGGAGAGTTTAAGGGACTTTGTACCAGAGGAGCTTTCGAACTGAATATGAAATGGGAAAACGGCTCAATTATTGAAGTTGAAGTTTTATCGAAAAAAGGAAAACCATGTAGAATAAAGCCCGGGATAAATGCAAAAGTTACTTCAAATGGGAAAAGAGTGAAGGTGAAAAGGTATGAAGATGGTTCTTTTGAATTTTCAACAAAAAGTGGTGAAAAATATTTGATACAAAAACCATAATATCAGGCTATTCAGATAGTAAAATCCCAAAGCTTTAAAAAAAAAGTAATAATATTCTTAAAAACTTTTGCACAGCGGAAACTATTTTACTAATATTGTGCCCGCAGTGTAAAATGTATTTATGAAAACTATGAATGAAGAATTAAAGAAATTATTAATTAAAGTCAGAGATCTCTACACAAAGTATGGGATTAAAAGTATGACAATGGATGATGTTGCCAGGGAGCTTGGGATGTCAAAAAAGACTTTATATCAGTATGTTCAAAATAAAGATGAGCTTGTATTAAAAGTTTGTGAGTTATACGATGAGGAAAAGAATGAAATATTCAGGGAAATAGTATTAAAGAATCTTAATGCTATTGAATCGTTAATGCATGTAAATAAGCTTGTGTCAAAAATACTTAAAGAATACAACCCGAGTGTTGAATATGATTTAAAAAAATATCATCCGGAAGTATATTTTCAAGTTAAAGAGAATAATCATTCCAACATGTATAATGCCGTTTTACAAAATCTTAAAAATGGCAAAAAAGAAGGTTTGTACAGGTCAGAACTGGATGAAGAATTAATTGCTAAACTTTATGTATCAAGAATCAACTCGCTTTCTGACAGTGATGTTATTAAACCCGAAGATATGAAAAAGCCGGGGTTTATGCAGCAGCTTATGGAATATCATATTCGTGGTATTGCAAATGAAAATGGAATTAAAGAATTAGAAAAATGTAAGAAAAGTTTTATTAATGAAATTGAAAATAAATAGATTATGAGAATAAAATTATTACTAACTGTTATTTTATCCTCCTGCATTTTGGCAACAAATGCACAGAATGGGAATACCAATAAATTTTCTCTGGATGAGGCTATTGATTACGCCTTGATAAATAACAAGCTCATTAAAAATGCAAAACTTGACATTAGCATTAGTAATGAGACTAAAAAACAATCAGTTGCTCAGGGATTGCCACAGGCTGATATTGCTATGGATTATATTAATTATTTTAATTATGAATTAGAATTCAGTTTTGGAGGAGGTGGAGAACAGTATATTCCGGATTTTTCCTTATTTGATGCGGGCGATATGGAGATAATGAACCTTTTATCCGGATTCATGGGGTCTTCCGAACCATCCAAAATTATTCTGAAGAATTCTTCAAGTGCAAAATTTCAGGTTAATCAGTTAATATATAATGGGCAGTATTTTGTAGGCATACAAACAGCTAAACTGGCACAGAAGTTATCTCATCAAAGTCTTGATAAAACAAAAAATGATGTTGTAGAACTGGTTTCTGTAGCTTATTATATTATTTTATTAACTGAAGAGTCATTAAAAGTAATTGATAGTAATCTTGAAAACCTCCAGAGTACTCTTGAGAAAAGTCAGGCTATGGTTTCAGCCGGAATACTTGAACAAACTGATGTTGATCAGATTAAGATGGCTTTGTCGATGTTAAAAAATACTAAAAATTCAATTCAAAGAGGTATTGAGCTAAGTTATAATTCATTAAGATTTCAACTGGGCCTTGAGCCGGATGCAGATTTTAATCTTACTGATAATCTTGAAAGTTTGATTAATAGTGCAGACCTGAATAAGAGTTTACTTGCTCCATTTAATTATGAGAATAATATTGATTATCAATTAATGAGCACTCAGGAAGAGCTTAGCAAAAAAATGGTTGATATGGAAAGAGCAAGTTATTTTCCATCTCTTGTTGGTTTTTATAGTTATACTGAAAAGATATTAAGAACCGATTTTGATATGAATCCTAAAAACCTGATCGGGCTAAATCTTTCAGTGCCGGTCTTTTCAAGTGGATTAAGAAATTCAAAATTACAAAAAGCTAAAATTCAGCTCGAAAAAACAAGAGAAAGTAAAAGTATGGTTGTTGATCAGATATTATTACAGGAAAAACAATTCAGATATAATCTAAAAAATGCAATAGATAATTACATTCTTCAAAAAGAGAATATGAATCTTGCAAAAAAAGTATATGCAAATATTGGACATAAGTATGATCAGGGTATAGTTTCAAGTCTTGACCTTACTCAGGCTAATGATAATTATCTCAATGCACAAAATAATTATATGTCATCAATGATGGATGTGTTACAATCTAAACTTGCATTAAAAAAACTATTAAATAAAATCACTAATAATTAGTAAAATATATTAAAATCTATTATAATGAAACGAAGATTAATTTACATCGCATTAATAACTGTTTTAGCTGTTTCATGTCAGGATAAAAAACAGCCGGAAGCTGAAAATCAAAATGTTGCTGAAGCTCAGGAGCAATCAGTATTTCCTGTTAAAACTCAGAAAATAATTTACAGTGAAATTGAACAATCAGAAGAGTTTACTGCAAATATTAATGCCTGGGAAGTAAACCATATCGGGCCTGCTATGCCAAATCAGATTGAAAAAATATTTGTTGAAGTTGGCGATAAGGTTAAAAAGGGGGAACTTTTAGCTCAGATGGATCAGTCGAGCCTGATTCAGGCAAAACTTCAGTATGAAGATGCCAAACTTGATTATCAAAGAATGGATACTTTGAATTCTTTTGGTTCAATTGCCCGTCAGTCGTACGACAAAACAAAAATGGCTTTTGAACTTACAGAAACTGCATTAAAAACAATGGAAAAAAATGTAAACATTGTTGCTCCATTTAATGGAATAATTACCGGAAAATATTATAATGATGGTGAAATTTATTCAGGAATGGCCGTTAATCCTGCAACAGGTGGGGTTGCCAGCATAGTAACTCTGATGCAGATAAACCAGCTTAAAGTTTATATAAATATTTCTGAAAAGTATTGGACTTCAGTAAAAATTGGTATGAAGACAAAACTTAGTTGTGATATTTATCCTGATGAAGAGTTTGCCGGAACTATTTACAAAATTTATCCAACTATTGACCCAAATACCAAAACTTTCAAAATAGAAATAAAGGTTCCTAATGCAAGTGAGAAATTAAGGCCGGGTATGTTTGCCAAATTAAGTCTGAATTTTGAAACTACTGAATCATTTATTATTCCTGCAAATACGGTACTTAAACAACAAGGCACCAATCAGAGGTTCGTATTTATTGAATCAGATGGTATAGCAAGAAAAAGTGTTGTGGTTATTGGAAAACGTTTTAACGATATGTTTGAAATAATATCCGGACTAACAGAAAATGATAATCTGATTATTGCCGGACAGGCAAAGTTAATGGATCAAAGCCGGGTAAAAGTGGTTGTTGATTAAGTATTTACAATAAAAAGTTTTAATCATGAGTATATATAGTAATTCTGTAAAGAAACCTGTAACGACGGTTATGATATTTCTGGCCGTAATAGTATTCGGGTTTTATTCTTTATCGCAACTACCAATAGATTTATATCCTGAGGTTGAATTTCCGGCGGTTTCTGTAATTACAACCTACCCGGGAGCTAATGCCCAGGATATTGAAACCAATGTTACTAAAACTATTGAGGATGCATTAAATTCCGTTGATAATCTGAAAGAAATTACTTCACGGTCGCTTGATAATACTTCAATAATAATGTTAGAGTTTGAGTTTGAAACCAACCTTGATGAGGCTTCGAACGATATTCGAAGTTCCTTAAGTTTTGTTGAGGGTTTTTTACCTGAGGATTGTGAAGATCCTTTAATATTCAAATTCAATTCTGCAATGATGCCGATACTTTTTTATGCTATTACTGCAGAAGAAAGTTATGATGGAATCCAGAAACTTCTTGATGAACGATTAATTAATCCTTTAAATCGTATTGAAGGAATAGGCTCAGTTGGCTTAGCTGGCCTGCCTACCAGGGAAATATCTGTGGAGGTTGATCCTCTAAAGTTGGAAGCATACAACATTAGTCTTGAACAAATAGGACAAATTATTCAGGCTGAAAATTTTAATTTACCTGCCGGTAATATAAAAATGGGTAAGCTCGATTATGCCATTAGAATTGAAGGGGAGTTTAAGGAGAGTGATGAGATAAAAAATCTGGTTATTGGAAATTCAAATTCGAAGACCATATTTTTGAAAGATGTAGCCACAGTTAGAGATTCATTAAAAGAAATAACTATCGAGGAACGCATAAACGGGAGCAGGGGAATCAGGATGTATGTAATGAAACAATCCGGAGCTAATACTGTGACTGTTGCAGAGGATGTTACAAACGAACTGGAGATAATAAAAAAGAATTTGCCAGCAGATATTCAGATTCAAACAATATTTGATTCATCTGAATTTATCAAGGGTTCAGTTAGCAATTTATCAAATACATTATTGTATGCTATGATATTTGTGATTCTGGTAGTCTTGTTTTTTCTGGGCCGTTGGCGGGCAACATTTATTGTAGTAATCACCATTCCTATATCATTGATTGTTGCATTCATTTTTCTTAAGATATCGGATAGTTCAATTAATATTATCTCACTAAGTTCTCTCGCAATTGCAATCGGCATGGTGGTTGATGATGCTATTGTTGTACTTGAAAATATTACAAGACATATTGAACGCGGCAGCAGTCCGAGAGAAGCTGCAATTTACGCAACAAACGAAGTTTGGCAGGCAGTAATTATTACAACATTAACTATTGTTGCGGTATTTTTCCCACTGACTCTGGTTAAAGGTATGACTGGTGTTTTGTTCAGGGAGTTAGGTTGGATAGTAACAATAACTGTTATTACCTCTACTGTAACTGCAATTTCTCTTACTCCTATGCTCGCATCAAAAATTCTTAAATTAAGAGAAAAGAAAAAGAAACCCGGACCATTAAGTTATAACAGAACAATATTAGTATTTCTGGACGGGCTGGATAATTATTATTCAAGAACCATAGCCTGGGCTTTAAAACATAAAAAAATTATTGTTGCTTCAGCTGTAGGTATTTTCGTATTGTCTTTTATGTTATTGTCAAAAGTAGGAGCTGAGTTTATGCCTGAATCAGACCAGGGACAAATGACGGTTATTGCAGAACTTCAGACAGGTACCAGAGTTGAAGAAACTGCCAAAACTGCACGTAGGCTTGAAAATATAATAAAGGAAAAATATCCTGAGGTTGATTTGATATCTTCTTCATATGGCACTGACGACCAGGGAGGTATGTTGTCAATATTTACGGAAACAGGATCACATGTTATAAATCTTACTCTAGGACTAAAAAAGATTGAAGAGAGAGAAAAAGATATATGGACTATAGCAGAAGAATTCAGATCTGATATTGATGAAATTGCTGAAGTGATTAATTATTCCATATTAACACAGCCAAATATGGGCTTTGGAGGAGATAATTCTGTTTCAGTAGATATTTATGGTTACGATTTTGATCAGACTACAGCACTGGCCAATGAATTATCTGATAAGATCAAAAATATACCAGGTGCCAGGGATGTCAAAATTTCAAGAAAGAAAGAAAAACCTGAATTACAAGTATTGCTCGATCAGGAAAAAATGTCACGGCATAATATTAATACTGCTAGTGTTTCCATGGCTTTACGTAACAGGATAGATGGTTTTACCTGTACCAGATTCAGGGAGTCGGGCGATGAATATAATGTTGTAGTCAGATTTAAAGAGAATTTCCGGAACTCAATAACTGATCTTGAAAAAATAAGTCTCATAAATCAAATGGGGCAAAGAATCAGACTTGGGGATATTGGGAAAGTCGATGAATACTGGTCGCCACCAAATATTGAACATAAAAGAAAAGAGAGGATCGTATCTGTAACAACAGTGCCTTATAAAGTTTCACTTGGCCAGCTTGCTTCCGACATTCAAACTGAATTAGATAATGTGGATATTCCTCCTGAAATTTCCGTACAGGTGGGTGGTGCATACGAAGATATGATGGAATCGTTCGCCGATTTGGGATTGTTAATGGTAATTGGACTGATACTTGTTTATCTTGTTATGGCAGCACAGTTTGAATCGCTCAAAATGCCATTTATTATTATGTTTTCTATTCCATTTGCATTTTCAGGCGTATTTATTGCATTGTTTATTACAGGTAAGGCATTAAGTGTAATTGCTGGTCTTGGAGCTGTATTATTGATTGGTATTGTTGTGAAAAATGCAATTGTTCTGGTTGATTATATTAACCTTATGAGAGACAGGGGCTACAGCCTCAATGATGCTATTATTATGGGTGGAAAATCAAGATTAAGGCCTGTATTAATGACAGCAATTACTACAATATTAGGTATGTTGCCAATGGCAATGAGTTCCGGAGAAGGAGCTGAAATTTGGAGCCCTATGGGTGTTGCTGTAATTGGCGGATTAATTTTCTCAACATTGATTACTATGATTCTGGTTCCGGTTGTATACAATCTTTTCTCACGGCGTGGTGAAAGAAACCGGAAAAAAAGAATTAGTGATAAATATACATTCATGAGAAATATTGCTATTCCGGGAGGTGAATAAAAATTAATTCAAACTTAAAACAGATTATTATGAAATCTATATTTATTATATACAACCAGGCTCATACTGAGAAGATTGATTTTATGCTCGACAAATTACATATTAGTGGATTTAGTCAATGGACAGATATGAAAGGACGGGGAACCGATACCGGGCCACCACATATGGGAACACATACATGGCCGGAAATTAATTCGGCAACAATGATTATTGTTGAAGATGAAAAAGTTGATTTTGTTCTCGAGAGTATAAAAAGTCTTGATGAAATAAACAAAGACGTTGGAATAAGGGCATTTGTCTGGGATATAATCCAAAGCGTTTAATACAATTTTCTTTCTTTTCCAACTTTATTTTTTATCAGGCCATTTTTTGGTAAAAAAAAAATTGAATTATCGAACTTGGGAGCTTATCAGCTACCGAACTACCGAGCTTATTTTTTTTTGCCTTTTGCCTTTTGCCTTATGACTTTTGCCTTTTATTTTAGGGAGTAATAGTTATTGTTAGAGGTTTATTAATATCAATTTGGATATAAACAACAAGATCGGTCCCATGCAGTTCATTATTAAATCCGGTTAAACAATTTGTTAGTTTTTTACCATTGACATGAACAGTGGCAGTTTTTGAATTCCATTTTTTAATATAAAAAGCAGGATTGATTATTGGTTTATCCTTAGTCCCCTGAATAGTAAATTCAATCTTTTTTTCTTTTTCGCCAGCATTTTCAATTTGATAGCAACGTTGGCTCCTGTCATATCCATTTGACTGAAAATCAGAATCTTTAATTATTAATTCCGGAGAATAGGCCCATGACCTGCCAAATTCAACCATTTGGTCCATATTCATATTATTCATTCCATATAAACCACACCAGTAGTATCGATCGGCTTTTTCATTAACAACAGGATCTGAAATAGGAAATCCATTAAAATGAGAAACTCTGTCGGCAACCCGTGTTGTACGACCATCGCATCTGGCCTGTCCTACAGGAAAATGATTGCAGCCGCTAAGTCCATTATATGATGTAAGAGGGCTGTTCCTCAAGCTCATCATATTGCCCGGTTCAAAACATATAAAAGGCTTGTTCTCAGATTTGAAATTATAGCGTTGAATGGTATAAGCTTTTCTGGCCATCGCTCCATAAGGAGAAGAAGAAGGATCTTCAAGATAAGAAGATTTATTTTTATTATTATCATAATCTGCAACATAGGCATAATCCTGTTCAACGATATCCGATACAATATCCCCCGGACCCATTAGAGCTAATGATTCCTGAAACTGACGCGGATATCCCAGACTACCTTTTTTCCATGATACTTTTCTTATGGCGGTTGCATCAGGATATATATAATAATATTCATCTATCCAGCACTCCCAGCCAGTTTTGGAATCAGGATGCCAGGTATTGTTATAAGCACTTACCGGTGCATATCTCCAGTGTACAACCACACGAGCATCATTATTCTCAATAATTCTGACATGTGAAAATCGACAGTGCCTGTCTTGCATATGCTCAAAACATCCCTCCCTGTCCTTATCACCATGCTCCCATGCCTCCACGCTCTGGTCAGTCATCCATTTATTATTTTCTGTAATCCACGAAGCTGCATATCTTACTCCCCTCCAGAAAACAAGTTTAACATCTGAATTTTTAAAACATACCACAATATCAGGATCTTGTTCAACCGGCCACAGATTATCCCAGCCGGGATAGTATTTCAATTTTGTATAATAAGCACCAAAACGTTTAGGATGTTTATCCAACTCCGGCAATTTTCGGGCTTTAATATCTGCTTCCGAAATGGAAAATGAATTAAACTCTGACAAAACATCATCAGAACTTTTTGCCCTCTTATATACACTAACTTCATCTATTATTCCGTCTATACCATAATATGCTGCGATTGTGCCCCAGGTGCGGTGAATATCAGAAGGTTTCTCCGGGACACTTACCATGCCAATTCTGCATTCTGACCTCGGATGATTCATTGAACCTTTCACTTCACATGTTGCAATGAGATTGCCGTTTATATATAAACTCATCTCTTTATTGGCCGTAAAAACTCCTGCTATATGTGTCCATTTTCTCAGATCGAGGGCTTCAATTTCACTGGTACAGACAATCCATTGCTCATTAATTGCACATTCAAATGATGCCTGACCAAGAGGCCCGACTGACAACCTGAAGCCCTTTGTTTCATTAGACTCGGTTGTAAACACCGGACACCAGTTCCAGGGGTAACTGCCAAGAGCAATCCATGCCTCCACAGTAAATTCATTTCCGGGAGATAGTTTGTCCTTACTGTCTCTTATAACACTGGTGGTAAAACCATCAAACCTTAATCCCTTTCCTTTAATACCCGGGGCCTGCTCAAAATTTCCTTCAATGGAATCTTTTATGCTACCATCTGATTCGATCAGGTTTCTATTTTCGATTTCTTCAAATCCCCAATGCATAATGGCTTTATTTTCCTGTCCTGAAATTATTGAAGGTGTCAGGAGAACCAGTAGAATTATTAATATTCTCATAATACTTTGTTTAAAGAGTTTTTATTCCGGGATTAATGAAAATTTATTTATTGTTTTTCTGCAAAATTTTTTCTTGTAATAATTTCTTAAGTCTGTCAATTATTTCTGCGTGATTATCACTAATATCAACTTTTTCATAGGGATCTACTTGAAGGTTAAATAATTGTATATCAGAGCTTAATATGGCTTCATTATTTTCCAGCCCTGACCATTGAACTTTTGTTACAAGTTTCCATTTGCCCTGCCTGATTGCATAGTCATTTTTTCCCGAGTGAAATATTCTGACCCTGTTTTCCGGTTGAACAAATTCTTCTCCTAATATTGCCGGAAGCACATTATAACTGTCTTCAGCTTCCTTGTCGGTCAGTTCACTATTGGTTAATGCTGAGAAGCTTGCAAGCATATCTGTAAGACTAATTATCTCATTACTTTTAGTGCCTGATTTAATTTTTCCAGGCCACCTGGCTATAAAGGGAACTCTGTGTCCACCCTCCCATATACTTGCTTTATATCCCCTGAAATCGCCTGCTGATTTATGTCCATTTGCTCCTTTCCGGGGACCATTATCACTGGTAAATATTAAAAGAGTATTGTCGCTAAGGTTTTGTTTATCCAGTTCATCAAGAATTTTTCCCACACACCAGTCAACAAGGGCACATAAATCCCCCCTTGGCCCTTCCTGACTTTTATCTTTTATAAAATCAGGGGCCAGCCATGGGATATGTGGAGATGAAAATGCCAGATATAGGAAAAAAGGTTTACCTGGAGAACTTTTCTGATGCTTATTTATGAATGAAATTGCTTTTTCTGTAAATATTGGATCAACATCCTCCTCAGACCAGTCTGGAACCATAAGCCCGGGTAAAAACCCCGGTAGTTTATTAAGTGAGTCAGTACTCATAACTGATGGAATACCAACAGTTCTATCGTTTTTAATAAATGCATATGGTGAATCTGAGGTAGAACAGCCCGAGGTCCCAAAGAAGTAATCAAAACCCAGATCAACAGGACCACCTCCTATGGATTTACTAAAGTCGATGTTTTGTTCATTTTCCTTAAAGGCATCAGGATAACCCTGCCATTTATTCTTATCATCCTGAAGAATATATCCATCTTTTGTTGGCCATTCCAAACCCAGGTGCCATTTTCCAATACAGGCTGTTGAATAATTTTGTTTTTTCAGTAAAGATGCCAGGGTAGTTCTGCCTTCCTCTATAAGTGGAGTCTCATCATATCCAACTAATACAAAATCTTTTAACCTGGTTCGCCAGGCATATCTGCCTGTTAACAATCCATAACGGGTTGGAGAAGATAATGCTGCAGGAGTATGTGCATCAGTGAACAGTATTCCTTCACTTGCAAGCCTGTCAATATTTGGTGTTTGAATTCTTGAATCAGGATAATAAACACTTACATCCCCATAACCCATATCATCAGCCATAATAAAAACAATATTTGGCAAATCGTCTGGTTTTTTCCTGTTACACGAAAATATTATCCATGCAATACCAAAAAGAAATAGTAATTTTCTCATCATTAATAGAATTACAAAGCTCAATGGTTTACTTTAAAATAATTATGTAATATAATAAAATATCATGGATGATCAATCCGGCCAATAAAATTTAATAATATCGGTGTTAATAAATACAAATAATTTACTGCCAGCGAAATAATTAAAAATATTTTAATAAATTACATCATTAATTATTGTTTAACCAGCTTGTGATTTCCTGCCGGCTTTATATTTTAAGAAAATTTGGGCTGTTTATGAAATATTATAATTTATTACCTTTTATGGCTGTTTTTGCGGCCTGTAATTATGGCTCTGAGCCTGAAAATCAATGGACTCCGAATATTATTTATATATTGGCAGACGATATGGGATTTGGCGACATTCAATGTCAGAACAATGAATCAAAATATCCGACGCCAAATATTGACCAGCTTGCAGAACAAGGATGTAGGTTTACTGATGTTCATACAAATTCATCAGTAAGTTCTCCAACCAGATATGGTATCCTTACAGGAAGATATGCATGGCGAAGCAGATTAAAGAAGGGTGTTCTTGGGGGGTATAGTACTCCTCTTATAGAAAAAGACAGAACAACTGTCGCTTCTTTTTTGAAAGATAATGGATATAATACTGCCGCAATTGGGAAATGGCATCTTGGATTAAATTGGGCAAATGAACAGGGAAATCCTGTTTTTCCTTCTGATACGATTATAGGACTGAGAGAATGGCAACTTGGATATAAGGTTGATTTTTCTAAAGCTGTATTGGAGGGTCCTAAAGATATTGGGTTTGATTATTCATTTATTATTCCCTGTTCACCTGATGCTTCACCATATGTTTATGTAGAGAACAATAAAGCCACACAACTGCCGACCAAAATTACAGAAGCAGAAGGTTTTGGACGAAAGGGCCTGGTAGTCCCTGGGTTAAAAGCTGAAGATATTTTAATTGATTTTACAGAAAAGGCAGTGGAATTCATTAATAATCAAACAAATAATAAGGATCCATTTTTTCTGTATATGCCCCTGAGTGCTCCTCATAAACCTGTAGCACCAGCACAACCATTTAAAGGATTAACAAAAGATATTTATGGAGATTTTTTGTGCGAGGTAGATTGGGTTGTTGGACAGATAATGAATGCGCTTGAAAAAACTGGAAAGGAAAAAAACACCATATTAATTTTTACTGCCGATAATGGCGCTTCCCCAAATGCAGCAGTCAGTGCAGTAAAAAACGGACATAAACCTAACCGTCCTTATCGCGGAGGAAAAACTCTTCTCTGGGAAGGAGGCCATAGAGTTCCATTTATTGTAAGGTGGCCTGGAAAAGTTCGATCGAACTCTAGCAATGATGATTTGTACTGTACAACTGATATGCTGGCAACAGTTGCCGATCTCCTGAACAAAGATCTTCCTGAAAATGCAGGACAGGATTCCAGGTCAATGTTAGCCTCAATTCTTGGTAGAGATATGGGTGATGAGAATCGTGGAGCTGTTATACATCATTCAGTAAATGGGGATTTTGCAATAAGAAAAGGTTCATGGAAATATATTACAATCAATCATGGTGGAGGATGGGGTAATGGAAGAGATTTTGGAATGCCGATTTTGCCAATTCAGAAAGAAATGGAGGGGCAATTGTATAATATTGAAGATGATGTTTATGAAAGGAACAATCTATACCAAAAAAATCCAGAGATTGTTGGGGAATTAAAAGACTTACTGAATAAAATTAAGAAATAATACATTTAGTTTTAATACAAACCATAACTAATTAAACGTGGATAAAATGAAAACCTCAAGATTGTTAATTATTCCCTTGATAATAATATTAATGTTTTGTTCCAAAAAACATGATTATGCATTTAAAATGCTTGATATTAAAGGATTGGCTGATAGCGCACGGATTGTTGCAGCAGGAAATATTAGTGGATCGGCAAAAGATGAATTAATACTGGGAAAAGATTCATCCATATACATTTATTCGGTATTAAAAGACTCCGCGGTATTAAAATATAAAAACAGCTTTTCTGATAATGTGTTGGAAATGATTGCCGGAGATGCAGATAATGATGGGACAGATGAATTGATTATTGTAACAGGTCATCAAAGATATGTTGAAACTGAAGTAAGAGTTTATATCCTTAAAAATGTTGATATTAAATGGACAAATACAGAGATTTATTCCAAACATTCTATAAGACCTCACCCAACATATCTTGATATTGCCGATACAAATAATGATGGGAATAATGAGATTATTGTATCATATTTTGAATCCAAATATATTGTTGAGACTGTGGTTTTATCAAATGAATCAGGCAAATGGTTATTTGAAATTGATTCACAAGAAAGAATGGCTATGGCACGTGATATTGGAGTATTAGCTGATTCTTACAGCAGCAATATGGTTGTAGGAAGAGTTTATGGAGATGCCCTTGGGGATGTAGGAGATGCCTATATTCCTGGTGATGAAAAAATTATACTTCCGGTAAAAAGAGGAGTAAAAGCTGTTAAAATTGGGGATGGTAACAATAATGGTGAGAATGAAATTTATGTTGGCGATGGATGGCATCAGGATTATGGCAAGGTAGCCAGGGGACGGATTGCATATTTATATTTTGATGGGGTGGAATATAAATACGAATTAATTGAAGATGTAAAATATCAATATGAAATATCCCAGATAGAAATTGCTGATATTACTAATAATGGCAAAAATGAAGTTCTGGCAAGAGGAAGCAGGTCTTTCAGAATTTACAACTTTGATAAAGAAGGCTGGTCTGTTTTTACCGATACTTCAATAACAAATACTCAATTTACAGTAGGAGATATTTATGGGGATAATCATCCGGAAGTAATTTTTTCAGGAAATATGGTTAATATCTATAGTTTTGCCAATTTACAATTCAGTCATAAACTTGATGAGGAAATAGTAACTGAGCCAAAGCACCCGGATTCATTATTAAACAAACCGGCACCTGAACTTATTGTAGCAAAATGGTATAACGGGAATTTCGGACGAATTAAAAACAACACCGGGAAAGTTATTTTACTTGATTATTGGGCTACATGGTGCAAACCTTGTATTAAAATGTTTCCCTCTCTAAGAAAATTTCAGGAAAAATATGCTGAACGCGGATTACAGATTATCGGACTAACACGTCTTGATAACAGGCAAACTGTGGAAGCCATAGAAGAATTCATCAGAAAAGAAGATTTTGCATATCCCATCGGACTTTCTGAAGAATCGCATAATAATTTATTGTATGGTGTAGGAGCAATACCTCATGTGGTACTGATTGATAAAAAAGGAATTGTGAGATTTTATAAAATTGGGCTTGGTGACGAAAAGATACTTGAAAAGGAGATAGTTAGATTATTGGAAGAATAACTTCATTGTTACCACTTGCGACATTGGCATTTACTCCCCTATTCGGATTTCTTATCGATAGGAAAGGGAAAAGTGCAACTGCTCCGGCTGCAATGTGGCCTACTATGGTAAAACTTGTTCCGGAAAAACAAATAGGAACAGCATATGAATAAAAAATAGATATTAAACCTATTTTAATATTCCCAGTGTTCTTTCTTCTTTCCACCTTCCACGTGTGAAATCAGGAAATTTCACAGGAGATGATCCAAGTCCAATAGATATTTCCGACATAGGACCAACTACACTCCATGATGCGTTATCATATACATCCATATCAAGTGGAAGACCTTTGTTAAAGCAGTCGATAAGGCGATAGATTTCAACAAAATCCATACCTCCGTGGCCGCCGTACTTTTTAATTGGCTCTTTAAGCTCTTCCCAGATCGGATGATTATATTTATCCCTGTATTCCTCATACTCCTTTTCTCTCAGGAAACTGTGACCTTTTCCTTCAATACATAATCTGCTGGGATATCCTTCATGATAAGCCTTAGTTCCGCATAATGTATTAAGACGTGTATATGGTCTGGGGGATACAACATCATGCTGCACTCTAATTGATCTTCCTTTTGCTGTTTTAATCAAACTATTGTTCATATCTCCATGCTTATAATCTGTATGATTATAAAACTCATTATCGGGTTCAACAGTTTTTGAATATTCTGTGAGAGATGCCTCAAGAGTGCTCATTGCCACCATATATTCAAAACGGTCGCCACGGTCAATATCCATGTATTGTGCAACAGGTCCCAGGCCATGAGTGGTATACAGGTTGCCATCACGTTTAACATGATGTCTCATTCTCCATTTATTCCAGTATGCATCAGAAAATAAATATCCTGTTCTGAGGTTGTGATTATAAGCTCCTGCTGCATATGTTAATGTTCCAAATACTCCTTTTTTTGCCATGTTGAGAACCCAGAGTTCTTCAGCCCCATAGCAGCAATTTTCGAGCATCATGCAATTCTTTTGAGTTTCCTCCGCTGTATTCACCAATTTCCAGCAATCTTCAACTGTATAAGCTCCGGGGACTTCAGTAGCAACATGTTTTCCTTTCCGCATTGCTTCAACAGCAATTGGAGTATGCAGATCCCAATTAGTAAATATCATTACCAGGTCAATATCATCTCTGGCTACCAGTTCTTTCCAGCTATCTTCTGAGCCGGTATAAGTAGCAGGATCCTGACCTTCTTTTTTTAGAAAATTATATGTCCTGTCAAGTTTATTTTGTTGAATATCGCATATAGCAACTATTTTGGCCTTATCAGGACAAAGTGCATTAACATTCCTGGTCATGCCCGATCCCCTGTTCCCCAGTCCTATAATACCAACCCTTACTTGTTTTATTGGAGGAACTTTTAATCCTATTACTGATTTACCTTTTCCGGGGACATCCCGACCAGCTCTTTCAAGTATTTCCTGTGCATCAAGCTTTTCTCCGGGTTTACAACCAAATCCCATTAATCCGAACATTGCTCCGGATATTGCTGATGTTTTAATAAACGAACGACGACTAAATTTTGTACCCATGGTTTTAATTATTTAAATTATTATATGGTTTATATTCGGTTTTATCCTTTTTTTGATTTACAAGCTTATTTTCTAGGCATTTTTTCATCCATTGTTGCCGAAAGATATATAAAACTTGCCATTATTACGGCATTTTTCATCAGGTCTTCCTGAACAAGATTCTCGTAAAAATCCAGGTTGGTATGACCTGTACCCTGTCCTATCCTGTCTTGTAAAAACTGAAAGGCGGGCAAGCCTGCCCTGTCGAAAGGAACATGATCTGTGCTGCCAACAGATCTGGGGCTAACTGTTGTCATTCCCAAATCGTTGAACAAGGCTGTCCATTTTGTGAAAATTTGCCTTACGAATTCATTTCCCTGCATATAAATACCTCTGAATTGTCCCTTATCATAATCCATATTGTAATAAACTGAAAATTTATCATAAGCAGGTTTGGTTCCTGTTTGAGGGTTACCGAAATGTTCCTTCACATAATTACCAGAACCTCTGATACCATCCTCCTCACTGCTCCAGAACGCAAGACGAATTGTACGTCTGGGTTTGGCATCAATCGCTTTTAATATTCTCATTGCTTCCATCATTACAGCACAACCGGATGCATTATCAGTTGCTCCAGGACTTGTATGCCATGAATCATAATGACTGCCGAGCATTACAAGTTCATCTTTAAGATCTGTGCCCTTAATTTCTCCAAGTACATTATTAACCCTTGTTTTATCACCGATATTATTTTTTATTTCAGCCTCAATTATTACAGCTATTCCCCTTTTAATATTTCTATATAATCTGTTATATTGCTCCGGAACCATCGAAATCAAAGGAATAGAATTTATTATTCCTTCCCGCGACCATCCATCCTGTTTAACTCCCGGACGTGCAAAGGTTCTAACTGCTCCGATTCTTCCACTACTACATTCGATTAACAGTAATGCACCTTCAGATTTTAAATAGTCAATGCGCTCAACTGCTGACACCTGATTAGGATTTGCAATCCTGGGTGTACTTTGTGATGGTGTTGGAAATGCTGGTTCTTCCTGGTTTTTAATATCTCCATCTGTTCTTCTGTTTGCAATTAGCTTTTTTGTCGGGTCTATAGATAGCAGAGGTGAAATTAAAACTATTTTGTTTTTGAATTTTCCTTTGGACCTTTCAAGGTCTTTTTTAGTGTTCAGGTTAGCAATCACAACCTCTTTTGTGATTTTTCCTTTGGTTCCGGGTGTGTATGCTACCGGAAATCCCTGCAGAGGATAATAATTGGGTTCTATCATATGCAGAGATGTATAAACATTATCCCAGCTAACACCATGATCAAGTATGGGTTCAATTTCAACATTCTCGAGTCCAATACTTTCCATTTTCTCTTTTGCCCACTTTTGAGCTTCTTTAATTCCCAGCGATCCGACAAGCCTGTTGCCATGTACATCAGTAATATAACTTACAATGTCCATAACTTTCGAATTCTGAAAACCTTCTTTTCTAATTTTGGCAATTACTTCCAGATCAGATTTGGTCTGGGCATTGATGGTCGATCCTATAAAACCAACCAACAAAAACATCAAATAAAATTTTTTCATCTATTTAAAATTTTTTGATTTCTGAATAATACAAAAAATTTCTGCACATTCAGGAATTCACATAAACTTGTTTTAATCATACCTATTGGTATATTATGATGAAAAAAGTTTATGTTCATTTCATAGGGCTTAATCTTTTCTAAATATATTACTTTTTTTCATATTGCCATTTACCTTCTTTTAACATCCTTAGAGCTTCTTCAACTGCAAGTTTAAGTTCACGGTCAATTCCTTTTAGTTCCTCTTCAGGTGTATTTTTTACCAGAATATCAGGTTTAACACCATAGTTTTCGAGATTTATCCCATAATTATTTGGCTTATCAGGATCATAAGTATAAACAAATGATCCCGGAGTTCTGATACTGGCACCATTTATAAGCCTGTAACTACCTGTCGCTATACAGGCAGCCATTGTAGGATTTCCAACAATCCGACCCAGTCCAAGATCATGAAATCCCTGGGAAGTCACTTCGCTGTCAGAAGCTGAACGTGAATTTATCATCATAACTTTTGGCCCGGCAATGGCCTGTCTGGGTCTTCTACCCCATGATCTGTCACCCCACCTGTTGTTCCAGTAACTAAAAGGAACCCTTTTAAGTATATCAATAATCCCCTGGTCTGTATTTCCTCCTCCATTATAACGAATATCAATAATAATTCCTTTGGCTTCTGAAAACTGATTTATTTCATTCTCAAAAACCTTGAGTGACGACTGGTTCATTGAGCGAATATGGACATAGGCAATTTTACCACCGGATAATTTGTCAACAACTTCCCGATTATTTTTTACCCATTCATTGTATTTTATATTAGACATTGAAGAAACAGTTTTTACTCTGATATCTTTTGCCGAGGAGCTATTTACTTTGGGTTCTGAAGATATTTTGACGTTAACATATTCATTAAGGGTATGATTTAATATTTTCCAGTAATTGTCACCGGCATTTATTTCTTTTCCTTCAATTTCCAGAACATAATCTCCAACATTAATATCTATCCAATCCTTATCAGCAGGTCCATCTCGATAAATATGTGATATCCTGTACTTCCCATTTTCGGGTGTTAATTCAAATCCGGGATACTTAGTTGAATAAGTTGTGGGTGCTTTTCTTGTCGGACCACTAACTCCGGTGTGCGATGCATTTAATTCTCCAATCATTTCATTGGTAAGATCATAAACATCCTGATTCTGACCAACATATTTTAGCAGAGGTTGGTAATCTTTTTTAATTGATTCCCAATTTCTTCCATGCATTTTTTCATCGTAAAAATAATACTTCATAACCCGCCAGCTTTCTTCAAATAATTGTTTCCATTCAATACGTTTATCAATGCTAACTGTAAAATCGAATGATAGTTTCTCCTTCTTTTTATCAGAAAGTTTCATTTTATAAACATTATTACTCTGAGAATAAAATATAGCCGATCTGTCAGCGATTGGTATTAGGCCACTAAAACGGCCATCAGTTATTTTCTTTCTTTTTTCCCCATCCAGATTGACGGAAAATAACCCCGGACCTTTATCATCACTACCGGTAAAATATATTGTCTGTCCGTCTTTTGAAAGGAAAAAACTTCCAATAGGATTATTTCCTGTTGTAATGGCTATAGCCCTGCGTTTAATATCCTTAATATCCAGATTAATCACTGGTGTTGTTTCATCTTTTTTATCCTTAGGTTTTTTCACCTTCCTTAACCGTTCCCTGACAAGGGGATCAGCAGGATCTTCATTTAGCTTTTGCAGGGGCACTTTAAAGAGTTGATTAATCCCGGAATTTCTGGAAGAAGAAAAAATAATGTATTTTGCATCGGGAGTCAACGCCCCTCCTGAATCTCTGAAAGGATTTTCAGTTACATTATAAGCTTTTTTCTCATCTATATTATAGAGATAAACATCGGAGTTTTGATCCTTATCAGACAATGTCATCACTATCCATTTTCCATCTGGTGAAAATTCATGCAAAGAGTATCCTCCTGATTCATGATATCCTAATTCCTTTACATTTGCATTTTCTACGTCAATTAGAAATAGTTTATTTGCTGCTGATAGTGCAATCATTTCTGAATTCTTCGACCAGATAAAGCTTGAGGAACCCCTTGAAGACCTTCTGCCCTTCATAGAATTTTGTTTTGTTAACTGAACTTGCTTTTTTGTTTCCAGATCATAAAGCCAGATCTCCTCCTCACCGGTTTTATCACTTATATATGCAAGTTTTTTACCATCAGGAGAATAAACCTGGAAATGTTCCCGGTATGAGGTTGAAGTCACCTGGCTAATTTCTCCAATATCCTTTTCAACGGGAACAATATATATTTCACCATGAAAATCCACGGCGGCATAATCTCCTTCTGGTGAAGGATAATATCCGTCGGCCTTACTATCTGCTTTTAAATATTCAACAATATTCTCTTTTAGATCAAATGCCAGTTCAATACTTATCTTCTGAGGTTTACCATCGGGCAATTTTAATTTCCAGAGTTCAAACTCATTTTCATATATTATTTCTGTACCATCAGGACTTATTGACGGGTATTGCACCCCATCCTTTTTATGAAATGTTACCTGTTCCGGATTACCACCATCCGGTGAAATCTTCCAGATATTATAAGTATCATCCCTTTCCGATAAAAAATAAATATTGCCATCTGAGCCCCACATTGGGAATGCATCATGACGAAACTCCCTGAATTTTGGCAAATCTGTATCTGTCAGCTGGCTTATTTTTTTTGTTTTCAGATCCTGAACAAAAACATCAGTATTTCTAATTCCTTTGTATCCTTTTCTCCAATAGCTAAAACCTATCCGGTTAAAGGCAATTTTTGAACCATCCTGAGAAATCATTCCGGCTCTTCCCTGGTCCATATCCATTGGCATTGGTAATCCTCCATTAATTGAAACAGTATACAGAGGAGAATAGAATGGCCTTTCACTCCTGTTGGAAGAAAAAATTATACTTTTCCCGTCTGGCGTCCAGTACTGAATATCATCTCCGGTTGAATGGAATGTTAACTGGCGTGGTTCCCCACCTTCTACCGGTATTATAAAAATATCTTTGTTCCCCATACGATTGCTTGTAAAGGCAATCAATTTTCCATCAGGTGAAAACCGCGGAAAAACATCATCAGCAACATGTGCTGTTAACCTCCTCGGGGCAGAGCCATCATCATTAGCAATCCATATATCACCATGATAACTAAATGCAATTTTACCATTGTTTATATGGGGATACCTGAGAAATTTTACCTTATCAGCATAAGAGAAATTAAAGAATAAAACGAGTACTAAAATCAAGCATGTAAATTTGTTAAGTAGAGTTTTCATAATGGCTCCTTTCAGTTTTAATGATTTGTTGAATTTTAGGTTCTTATGGTATATTCAAATATACAAATTATTACAAAAAGAAAAATCCCTTCCTTAAAATTTCACCATTATTCCTACTGTCGGCAATACTGTTCCTGACATATTGGATATCGATTTTAATACATATTCTGTATCATTATTTGCTTTTAAAAATGACCCATCAGTATTTTTGTCCCTGATAATAAAATCCTGACCTGAATTTTTGAAATTGTAAGCATTTTGAATATCCAGATAAAGCATTAATGACCATTTATTGAAGAAGTAATTTTTATCAACCCTTATATCCAGCTGATGAAAGGAATTAAATCGTTCTGAATTAAGTTTTGAATAATCCTGATATGCCTGTCCTATTGCATCCCATGCCTGCACATTGGCTGAAGTTTCTAAATCGTATGGTGTGTAAGGAAGCCCCCCTACAAAACGCCATTTAAAACCAAAACGCCAGTTATTTCTAAGTTCTTTTGATACTGTAATTGTTAAGAGGTGTTTACTATCCCATGATGAAGGAACCAATTCTCCACTTATATCAGTAAACAGGCTTCTTACATATGTATATGATGCCAATAAACTAAAGTCATCAATTCGTATTCGATTTAATATCTCAAAACCTGCTGCACGTCCCTTTCCGGTAAAAGTAACAGGCGCTGCACCAGCCACACTGCTATAATCTGCTCCCTGATTAGCTAAACTTGCGCCAGTAATAAGATCAATAGGATATTGAAAATAATCCTTATAAAAGCCTTCAGCAGATATAATAACAGACTCCGAAATTCTTCTTTCCAGGCCAATATTATAATGATTTACACCAATAAATTCCGCTGAAACAGAATTAACCAGAACATTTTCATTATTTCTATACCCCAGAGTGGTATAAGCTGGTTGCTGAAAATACCTTCCTAATCCGGCATTTATACTTATTTTATCGGAAATTGAATATGATAATGAAAGCCTTGGTGAAAGCTGATTTAATAAATTAGCTGTATTATCATTATAATTATTTCCATCCATTCTTAATCCAAATGAAACAAGCAAGCTACTATTCAATATACGCTTTGATGCCTGAGCTGATAAACCATATTTAAAAAGATTTAGTGAAGAAACATAATTAAAATTTATCAGACTATCATTTAAAAATAACTTTTGAGATGTTGAATTATAGTATTTTGCGTACTCAATATTTGCACCGAAATTATATTTAACACCATTATTTCTGTGAGTTAACTCATATCTGAATTTATTTTCAGTTTCAGAAGAATTATAGTCAAAACTCCTATCTAGATTTTCGTTATTATCAGGATATTTATAAAATTCATTATTTAGCATATTCCTGCTATAAACAACCGTGTGATAACCCTTATCATAAAAGTGTTTGTAAACTGTTCCGAAGGTATAGCTCCATTGGTTGTTAACGGGTATCTGACTTAAAATATATTCCTGTGAAGGGTCAGGATCTTTAATTCCTTTGTTAAGTTCAAATTTGTCTAATGAACCCAGACTAATTATTGATAATTCATTTTTACTATCAATCTTCGTTTTAAGTTTAAACTGATAATCAGTAAATGTGGGTAAAAAAGGTAATCCGATAGCTGAAAATAAGAATTGCAAATATGATCTTCTAACAGATAATATATAACTTGTTTTGTTTCCTAATGGTCCGTCAATCGTAAAAGCCGCTTCGCTGGCCCCAATACTAATCTGATAATTTGCTCTGTCTTTATTTCCTTCTTTCAATTTAAAATCCAATATTCCGCTAAGAGCATTATATCTGTTAGCAGGGAATGAACCTGAATAAAAATCAACACTTCTGATAAAATCAGCATTAATTATCCCAACCGGGCCTCCTGAAGCTCCCTGAGTAGAAAAATGATTTAATACCGGAATTTCAACTCCATCCAGGAAGAAGCGGTTCTCACCCGGACCTCCACCCCTTATAATAACATCATTTCGGAATGCAGGAGTTGAGCCTACTCCGGGAAAGGATTGTATAACTTTTGATATATCCCTGTTACTTCCAGGATTACTCTCAATATCTTTAACTCCAATACTTTGCATTGAAAATGGAGCTTCGATTTTTTTCAGGAATGGATCAGGACTAACAACCACTTCATCAATAGCTATCTCTGAAGGTTCAAGATTTATTTCAATGAATGGTATATTATTGTTAGATAGTAGAATATCAGTGGTAATTTTAGGTTTATACCCAATTGAAGAAATTCTCAGCCTGGCAAATCCAGGTTCTAATCCGGTTATTATAAAATCACCTTCGTATGTGCTTGTTGAACCTGTTTGTGTTCCCAGAACTATAATATTTGCAAAAGCTACTGGCTGATTATTACTTGCATCAGTAATTTTTCCCTTGATTTGCGAATTCTGAGAAAAAGCAAGAGATGTATAAAATATTGCTGCTATTGTATATATAATTCGTTTCATTATTGTATTCTGTGTAAATTTTAATTCTTTTCTATATCTATTGAAATTGATTCAAAAATTTGCTTTACTGTTGTTAAAGTATTTAAATCAGTAAATAATTTTCCGCTTTCTCCTTTAGGATCACCATGTCCGATAGGATTTAAATAATATTTTGAGTCCTCCTGGTTAATTAACACAGCATAAATTATTGAAGGCTGGGCTGAATGTTTATATGCAGGGCTGTCAGGATATTTATTATTGGTCCAGAATTTATTCCAGTCCCATGGCTGATTCACTTCAAGTAATATCCTGTATTGGTCTTTATTGGGTTTTGATCCTGTCATAAGTTTAAAATCCTTATCAGGGGTTGCTCCGGTAAGTCCATCTAAATATGGATGTTCGGGTGTTGGCACCAGATATTTTTCATCTATCAAACCCTTCTTATAAGTCCAGTATGGTAAAGCAGACGGCTGGTATGACTGGCCACCGGATTTTAACCAGAGGGTGTCGCCAACCATTTCATGTTTGAATATTCCACTTGCATAAGACTTAGTAATAAATATGGTATTTATATATTTACCATCCGTATCTTCCATCCAGAGAACAAATGAAGGATGATTAAATGATTCCCCCTTTTGTATATTTATCGTCAATTTATCAGTTGTTTTAATAAATATTGAATCTTTATAAACAATTACATCTGCAGCCGTATCAATTGTTTTACAACTGTTTAG